>JAQGIN010000218.1 GCA_028291125.1 Caulobacter sp. | reverse complement strand
ACCCAAGCCACCGTGTCGGTCAGCGCCTTGGCGACGGCCTGGTCGTAGGCCGCGACGATGGCGCCGACCCGGTTGACCGAGGCCGGGACGCGGGCGTCGAACAGCTTGTCGCCGAGCAGGGCGCGGTCGCCGGCCCGGGTCAGCACGGCGCGGACCTGGATCACCACCTCGGGCGGCGCGCCCGCGCCGTTGACATAGACGGTCTCGAACGTCCGCACCTCGAGCCGTAGGATCACGTCGGCCTTGGCCGCCTCGCCGCGGCCGATCAGCCGGGCTTGACCGCCGGCGTCGAAGGCCCGAGCGACGGCCTCGTCGAACAGCACCCCGGCCGGCGACACCCAGCGGGCCCCGGCGACATAGGCCGCCTCCGAGCCGGTGATGGTCAGCAGCCGGTCGCCGGCCGCGGCGCGGGTGAAGATCGTCGGCCCCTTGAGCACGCCGATCCGCGCGCCGGGGGCCGGCTGGCTGGCCGCGGCCGGGGCCGACTCGCCGAACCGGTAGAGGCCGGCCGGCTTGACCTTCGGGAACAGCGAGATGCAGCCGGACAGGCTGGCGGCCACGGCCAGCGCCAGGGCGGCGGCGGCCAGGGACCTCAGGGCGGGGCGGTACGCGCTCACGGCTTGACCTCCAGTTCCTTGGCGGGGGCCTTGCCGACCACGCCGCGGGGGTTTTGCTCGACCTCGCCGACCAGGCGGTCCAGGGACTCGGCGGCCGACTGCAGGGTGACGATGGCTTGCGACAGCTGCGGCAGGCCGGTGGTGGCGAAGTCGGTGGTCGGACCGTCCAGCCGCGAGATCATGCCGCGGGTGTCCTTGGCGGCCGCCTTGATCTCGGCGGCGGCCTCGCCCAGGTCCTTCAGCGACTTGCGGCCGTCGGTGTCGACCAGGCCCTGGGCCGAGGTCGACAGCTCGCCGAACTTCTGGGCGGTGGCGTCGATGCTTTGCAGCGCCTTCTGGGCGTCGGCCAGGATCGCCTTGCGTTCGCGGGCCTCGGCGGTGACCGCCTGGATGTCGGTGAGGGCGGCGCTGAAGGTCTTGACGTTGTCGTCGGAGAGCACGCGGTTGATGCGGTCCAGGGCCTCGATGGTGCGGGTCAGCACGGTGCCGCCGCCTTCCAGCAGGTCCGACAGGGCGCTGCGCTGGCTGCGGATCACCGGCACCTGGCCGGCCTTGACCGTCTCCTTGAGCAGGGCCTTGGCCGGCGAGCCGGCGGTGATCTGCACATAGTTGACGCCGGTGATGCCCTGCGGCTCCAGCGTGGCGTAGGAGTCGGTCTTGATCGGCACGTCCGAGGTCACCCGGGCCCGGGCGATGACCCGGTTGGGGTCGCTCTTGTCGAGGGCGATCTTGGTGACCTCGCCGACCTTGATGCCGTTGAAGTGCACCTCGCCGCCCTGCTGCAGGCCGCGCACCGGACCGACGAACAGGATGTCGTAGACGTCGTAGTCCTGGTTGAACTGCAGCTTGGCCAGCCAGACGACGAAGACCAGCAGACCCATGAACAGGATCAGGGTGGAGGCCCCCACCAGGGCGTAGTTGGCGTTTCTTTCCATCAGCTGGTCCTCGCCGCTTCGGCCTTGACGGCGACCGCGCGGCCGCGCGGTCCCAGGAAATATTCACGGATCCACGGGTGGTCCGAATGTTCGAGCTCGCGCACCGGCGCGGCGGCGACCACCGTCTTGTCGGCGATCACCGCCACCCGGTCGGTGATGGCGTAGAGGGTGTCGAGGTCGTGGGTGATCATGAACACGGTCAGGTCGAGACTGTCGGACAGGTCCTTGATCAGCTCGTCGAACGCCCCGGCGCTGATCGGGTCGAGGCCGGCGGTGGGTTCGTCGAGGAACAGCAGCTCCGGGTCCATGGCCAGGGCTCGGGCCAGGCCGGCCCGCTTGCGCATGCCGCCCGACAGCTCGGCCGGCTTGAGGTCGCCGGCCCGGGCGGGCAGGCCGGACATGGCGATCTTCAGATCGGCCAGTTCGTGGATCTCGCCCTTGGGCAGGCGGGTGTGCTCGAACAACGGCGCGGCGACGTTCTCGCGCACCGTCAGGTTGGAGAACAGCGCCCCCTGCTGGAACAGCACGCCCCAACGGCGCTCGATCGCCGTCAGCTTCTTGCGGCTGGCGGTCTGGATCTCCTGGCCGAACAGCTTGACCGAGCCGGAGTCGGGCTCCTTGAGGCCGATGATGGTGTTGAGCAGCACCGACTTGCCGGCCCCCGAGCCGCCGACCACGCCGAGCACCTCGCCGCGGGTGACGGTCAGGTCGAGGTCGTCATGGATCACCGTGTCGCCGAACCGCGAGACCAGGCCGCGGACCTCGATCGGCGCCGCCGCGGGATCGGCGGCGATGTCGGGCGCGGCGCTCATATGTCCAGCTCCATGTAGAGCAGGGCGAACATCGCATCGAGCAGGATGATGGCGAAGATGGCGTGCACCACCGCCGCGGTGACCCGCCGGCCCAGGGACTCGACATCGTTGCCGACCTCCATCCCCTGGCGGCAGCCGATGGCGGCGATGACGGCGGCCATCACCGGGGCCTTGGACATGCCGATCCAGAAATGGGTGGCGCCGACGTTCTCGACGATGCGCTGCAGGAAGAAGGTCGGCGTCAGGTCCAGCACCACCCAGACCACGACGATGCCGCCGGCCAGGCCGGCCAGGGTGGCGACGAAGGTCAGCAGCGGGATGGTGATCAGCAGGGCGGCGAAGCGCGGCAGCACCAGGGCCTCGTAGGGGTCGACCCCCATCACCTGCATGGCGTCGATCTCCTGGTTCATCTTCATCGAGCCGATCTCGGCGGCGAAGCTGGAGGCCGAGCGGCCGGCCAACAGGATGGCGGTGATCAGGATGTTGAACTCGCGCAGCACCGACACCCCGATCAGCTCGACCGAGAACACCTGGGCCCCGAAGTCGCTGAGCAGATTGGCCCCCAGCAGCGCCACCACGGCGCCGATGAAGAAGGTGGTGGTGGCGACGATCGGAATGGCGTCGAGGCCGGCCCGCTCGGCCAGGGCGATGACCGGGGCCCAGCGGATGCGGCTGGGGCGGACGATGCAGCGGCCGATGGCGGTCAGCAGGTGGCCGAAGAACACCAGGGTGCCGTAGCCGTTGGCGGCCAGGTCGAAGACGCCGCGGCCGATGCGGTCGAGCAGGGCGTGGAAGCCGTGCAGGCGCGGGATCGGCTCGGGCTCGACCTTGATGGCGTCGCTGACCAGCTGCAGCAGGCGCTGGGTCTCCTTGCGGGCCAGCACCCGCGAGGCGATCTCGCCGACGTCGGCGCCGCGGATCACCGCATAGGCCCCGGCGGTGTCGAAGCGGCCGATGCGGCGCAGGTCGAGGATGACGGGCTCCTCGCCGGTCAGGGCCTCGGTCAGGCGTTGGCCCGCGTCCCTCATGCCGCGGGCGGTCCAGTCGCCGGTCAGCACGACCGTCCGGCGATCGCCCGCTTCCTCGAAGGTGAACTCGGCCGGAGCGTCCATGAAGCGATGCTGATCCTTGTCCGACGCCCGAGCCTACAGGACCCGACCCAGGCTTGAACGCAATAAAGCGCAGCTTGTTGCCGTGGAGATAGCCCCGCCCGGCGATCCACGCCACCTGTGGTGGCAGATTTCCAGGCGCCTTTGCAACCGGACGACCCTATCCCCGCCGATCGCAACCTCCGACCGACCCATGGTGGCGAGGCCGGGGTCCGCAGGCTAGAGAACGCCCATGACAAAGTGTTCGGTCAGCCGGCGCGCCGCGCTGGGGCGTTTGACCCTCTCCGCCGTGCTCGCCTTCGCGCCCCGCCTGGCGCTCGCCCGCCAGGCTAGCCCGGCCGAGGCCAACGGCCCGGCGACGCCGTTTTCCATCGACATCCTGCGCGAGACGGCGCGGCGGCTGGCCCAGGCGGCCTATGTCGCCCCGCGCCCAGGCCCCGACAGCCTGAAGGGGATCTCCTACGACGACTATTTCAAGATCCGCTTCCGGCCCGACCACGCCCTGTGGCGCGAGCAGAACCACCCGTTCCGCGCCGAGTTCTTCCCGCCGGCCTATCTGTATCCGCAGCCGGTGGAGATCAACGAGGTCGCCGACGGCCTGGCGCGGCCGATCGATTTCTCGCCGGCGATGTTCGACATCCCCGGCGAGCACGCCGCCTCGGCCGAGGACATGGGCGGCTTTTCCGGCTTTCGCCTGCAATGGCCGCTGAACCGCGACGACAAGCTCGACGAGATCGCGGTGTTCCAGGGGGCCAGCTATTTCCGCAGCCTGGGCCGCGGCCAGTATTACGGCCTGTCGGCGCGCGGCCTGGCGATCGGGGCGGGCGAGCCGGCCGAGGAGTTCCCGGTCTTCACCCGCTTCTGGCTGGAGCGGCCGATCCCCGGCTTCGACCGGGTGATCGTCCACGCCCTGATGGAGAGCCGCAGCTGCGCCGGGGCCTACAGCTTCACCATCCGGCCCGGGCCGGTGGTAACCTTCGACGTCGAGGCCAGCATCTTCCCGCGCGTGGCCATGGACCGGGCCGGGATCGCGGCCCAGAGCAGCATGTTCCTGTTCAAGGTCGGCGAGTCGCCGCCCAGCGACGATTTCCGCACCGCCGTCCACGACTCCGACGGCCTGTCGATCTGGACCGGATCGGGCGAGCGCATCTGGCGGCCGCTGCAGAACCCCAAGGCCCACCAGATCAGCCGCTTCGAGGACGAGAACCCGCGCGGTTTCGGCCTGATGCAGCGCTCGCGCTCGGTCGAGGACTATGGCGACCTGCAGGCCCGCTACGACCTGCGGCCCAGCCTGTGGGTCGAGCCGCTGGAGCCCTGGGGGAAGGGAGCGGTGCACCTGGCCGAACTGGCCACCACCCGCGAGAGCGACGACAACATCGCCGTGTTCTGGCGGCCCGAAAAGCCGTGGGCGGCGGGGTCGCGGGTCGATCTGCGCTACCGCCTGCACTGGGGCGCCGAGGCCTTCGGCTCGGCTGGGGCGCGGGTGTTTCGCACCCGCACCGGGGCCGACGCCCAGGCCGGGGCGCGGATGTTCTCGATCGACTTTTCGGGCCAGCCCCTGGCCGGTCCGTTGGACGGCGTCGAGCTGGAGGTGGCGGCCCCGGGCGGCGAGGTCGACTGGCAGACCCTGGCTCCCTATCCGGCGGCGCAGTCGGCGCGGGCCTCGTTCGGACTGAAGCCCGAGGCGACCAAGATCGAGCTGTCGGCGCGGCTGGTGCGCGGCGGCGCGCCGATCTCGGAAACCTGGCGCTATTTGTGGACCGGCTGACCTGGCCTTCAACGTCGGTTAATCAAATCGGGCCACCTCTGCACCCGTATCTGTACGAGTCGGAGCACGGGCATGAGCGCGGACCAACAGCTTGATCAGCGCATGCGCTTCATGCGGTTCGATGATCGGGGGCGGGCCGCTCTGCGGGCGCTGAAGCCGATCATCGACAGCGAGATCGGGGCCGCCCTCGACACCTTCTACGCCCAGGTCCGGACCTTCCCCGAAACCCGCGGCATGTTCCGCGACGACGCCCAGATCGCCGCCGCCCAGACCAAGCAGGCCGCCCACTGGCGCCGCCTGGCCGGGGCCGACTATTCGGCCGGCTATGTCGCCGACGTCCAGGCCATCGGCCAGGCCCACGCCCGCATCGGGCTGGAGCCGCGCTGGTACATCGGCGGCTACGCCGTGGTCGCCGAGGAGCTGATCCGCGCCGTGGTCGCCAAGCGCGCCAAGGGCGTGTTCAACAACGCCAAGGGCGACGCCGACCTGGCCGATGGCCTGGCGGCCCTGACCAAGGCGGTGTTTCTGGACATGGACCTGGCGATCTCGACCTATCTTGATCGCCTGGAAGACGAGCGCACGCGCCTGGAGACCGAGCGCGCCGCCGCCGAGGCCAGCCAGAGCGCGGCCATGAAGGCGGTCGGCGCGGCGCTGTCGCGCCTGGCGGCCGGCGACCTGTCCAGCCGCGTCGACGGCGCGATCGGCAAGGACTTCCTCGGCCTGAAGGCCGACTTCGACCAGGCCGCCGCGGCCCTGGCCCAGGCGATGCGCGCCGTCGAGGGCGCGACCGCCGGCATCCGCGCCGGCGCCGACCAGATCGCCAACGCCGCCGACGACCTGGCCCACCGCACCGAACAGCAGGCCGCGACCCTGGAAGAGACCGCCGCCGCCGTCGAGCAGCTCACCGCCACGGTCGGCAAGACCGCCCAGAGCGCCCGCGAGGCCTCGGCCCAGGTGCGCGAGGCCAGCGCCGAGGCCGAACGCTCCGGCGGGGTGGTCACCCAGGCCGCCGCGGCCATGAGCCAGATCGAGACCTCGTCCAACCAGGTGTCGCAGATCCTCGGCGTCATCGACGAGATCGCCTTCCAGACCAACTTGCTGGCCCTCAACGCCGGCGTGGAAGCGGCCCGGGCCGGCGACGCCGGCCGCGGCTTCGCGGTGGTGGCCCAGGAAGTGCGGGCCCTGGCCCAGCGCTCGGCCGACGCCGCCAAGGAGATCAAGAGCCTGATCGCCGAGTCCAGCCGTCAGGTCGGGGCCGGGGTCGATCTGGTCGGCCAGACCGGCGCCGCCCTGCGCGGCATCGTCACCAAGGTCGCGGCCATCGACCTGCTGGTCAACGAGATCGCCGCCTCGGCC
This sequence comes from Caulobacter sp., assembly GCA_028291125.1. Lineage (GTDB taxonomy): Bacteria > Pseudomonadota > Alphaproteobacteria > Caulobacterales > Caulobacteraceae > Caulobacter. Next base: position 668 of record JAQGIN010000218.1, on the reverse strand, counting down.
AACGAACAGGCCAACGCGCTCGGCGAGGTCAACACCGCCGTCAATCAGATGGACCAGGTGACCCAGAAGAACGCGGCCATGGTTCAGCAGTCGACCGCCACCACCCACGCCCTGCGCGCCGACGCCGCCGACCTGGCCAACCATGTCGGCCGCTTCCGCACCGGCGCGGCCGGCGAGGCCGCCGCCGCCCGCGCGCCGGCCGCCGCTCGGCCCAGCCGGATGGCGAGCTGATCTAAGCTCGACCCATTATGCCGCCGTCATCCCGGGCCTTGTGCCCGGGATCCCTCTGTCCGCCGCAAGGGCAGGTGGGGGCGGCGGCGCGCGCCGCCGTCGCGGCGTCTCCTGTGGAAGCTGAACCAGGGATCCCGGGCACGAGGCCCGGGATGACGGATGATATTGGCGCGGAGGGGGACAGCGAACCGCCGCGCCTCCCAGCCCTCATCCCCCCGGCGGCCCCGTCGAGGCGCGAACCACCAGGACGAAGGGCGGCAGGTCGTCGGTCGCCGCCGTGGTCCGCTCGGCGCTGCGGGCCACGCCCGAGATCAGCAGGCGGGCGGCCATCGCCGCCATCTCCACCAGCGGCTGACGCACGGTGGTCAGCGGCGGCTGGCTGAAGCGGGCGCTGGCGGCGTCGTCGAAGCCGGCGATCGACACCTGGCCCGGCACCG
>JAQGIN010000451.1 GCA_028291125.1 Caulobacter sp. | reverse complement strand
CTGCGCGACTTCGGCCTGCTGATCCTGATCTGCGTGATCTGGGCCAGCAACAACATCGTCTCCAAGATCGTGATCGCCCAGTGGGGCGTTCCGCCGCTGTCCTACGCCGCGGTGCGGTTCGTCCTGGTGATGCTGGCCACCCTGCCATGGCTGCTGCCGGTCCCGCGCCCGGTGTGGCGGGTGGTGGCCGTGGGCCTGTTGATGGGGGCGGGCGGTTTCGCCTTGCTGTTCATGGGCTTCAAGACCGCTTCGCCGTCGGCCGCCGCCGTGGTCGCCCAGCTGGCCGTGCCGTTCACCACCCTGTTGTCGGTGCTGATCCTCGGCGAGCAGATCCGCTGGCGGCGCGGCCTGGGCATCGTCATCACCCTGGCAGGGGCCGTGACGGTGATGTGGAGCCCGCACGGGCTGGAGCTGTCGGCGGGCCTGTGGCTGGTGGCCGGCGGCGCCTTCACCGCCTCGCTCGGGGCGGTGATGATGAAGCAGATCGAGACGGTGAAGCCGCTGCGGCTGCAGGCCTGGGTCGGATTTTCCTCGCTCTGGCCGCTGCTGTTGATGTCGCTGGCCTTCGAGCCCGGCGGCCTGGGCGTGGCCGCCCAGGTGGGCTGGCCGTTCGTGGCGGCGGTGAGCTTTTCGGCCCTGATGGTTTCGGTGATCGCCCACACCGCCTATTACGGCCTGATCCAGCGCTATGAGGCCAATCTGATCGCCCCGCTCACCCTGATGACCCCGTTGATGACCATCGGCATGGGGGTGGCCATCACCCACGATCATTTCGACGCCCGCATGGCCGTCGGGGCGGGCCTGGCCCTGCTGGGCGTGCTGATCATCGCCGTGCGCCGCAATCACGTCATGCCGCTGCTGCTGCTCATGAGGAACCGCATCCAATGACGCTCGAGATCATCGACGCCCCGTCGGTCAATTTCGACGCCCGCAAGGCGGTCCCCGACTGCCTGATCCTGCACTATACCGGCATGCCCACCGGCGAGGCGGCGATCGAGCGCCTGCGCGACCCGGTCGCCAAGGTCTCGGCCCACTACGTGGTCGAGGAGGACGGCCGGATCTTCCGCCTGGTGGCCGAGGAGCGCCGCGCCTGGCACGCCGGGGCCGCCTTCTGGCGCGGGGTCAAGGACATCAACTCGGCCTCGATCGGGATCGAGATCGTCAATCCCGGCCACGAGTTCGGCTACCGCGCCTTTCCCGACGCCCAGATCGCCGCCGTCATCGCCCTGCTGACCGACGTGCGCGAACGCTGGATGATCCCCGACGCCCGCATCCTCGGCCATTCCGACATCGCTCCGGCCCGCAAGATCGATCCGGGCGAGCTGTTTCCGTGGAAGGCCCTCGCCGAAGCCGGCCACGGCCTGTGGGTCGAGCCACCGTCGTCGCCCGGCGCGCCGCTGGGCGAGGGCGAGGAGGGCACCGGCGTCTTCGCCCTGCAGGCCGGCCTCACCCGCCTGGGCTACAACTGCCCGCCGTCGGGCAAGTACGACGCCTGGACCACCACCGTGGTCTCGGCCTTCCAGCGCCACTGGCTGCAGACCCGCTTCGACGGCGTCGCCGACGGCGAGACCCGGGCCCGGCTGGTGCATCTGCTGCGGGCGATGGGCTGATGCATCCGGCGTCCGCCTTCCGGGTCGAGGACGTCGACCCGCTGACCGCCGCCCTGGCCGCCCAGCCGTTCGTCACCGTGGCGGCGGCCGTCGACGGCGCGCCGATGGTCGCCCACGCGCCGGTGGTGGTGCGCCGGCTGGAGGCGGGCCTGGCCCTGGACTTCCACCTGTCGCGCGGCAACCGCATGGCGCCGGCCCTGGTCGCCGGCTTCCGCGCCGTGACGGTGTCGCTGGGCCCCGACGCCTATGTCAGCCCCGACTGGTACGCCGCCGCCGACCAGGTGCCGACCTGGAACTATGTCTCGGTCGAGGCCGAGGGGCCGGTGACGGCGCTGGACGAGGCTGGCCTCGTCGCCCTGCTCGACGACCTGTCGGCCCAGGAGGAGGCGCGCCTGCCGCCCAAGCCGCCGTGGACGCGCGGCAAGATGAGCCCGGGCCGGTTCGAGTCCATGCTGCGCGGGATCATCGGCGCCCGGCTGACGATCGAGCGGCTGGAGGGGACCTTCAAGCTGGGTCAGAACAAGCCCGAGGCCGACCGCGCCGGAGTGATCGCGGCCCTGGGCGAGCACACACTGGCGCGGCTGATGCGGGATATCTGAGCGCGCGCCTGACGGCCCCAAATCATCATCATCCCCGCGAAAGCGGGGACCCAGGTGTTTTATCGTCGAGCGCCTGGGGTTTCAGAAAAAGCCTGGGTCCCCGCTTTCGCGGGGATGATGGGCGAGTTGGCAAGCGGCGATCTCCAGTCCTTTGCCTTGACCCCACGGGCTCCTGCCGTCAAACAACCCTCGGACCAGACGGTCGGGCGGTCGCGGTCCTCGCGAGAGGGTCGAGGAAAGTCCGGGCTCCACGGTGACAAGGCGGCGGGTAACGCCCGCCGGGAGCGATCCCAGGGATAGCGCCACAGAAAGCAAACCTCCCCTGTTCTCAGGGGGAAGGGTGAA
>JAQGIN010000441.1 GCA_028291125.1 Caulobacter sp. | reverse complement strand
GGTGGCGCTTGGCCTGGGTGGCGCCGCCGCCCGGGCCGCCGCCGCAAACCCCTTGGGCGGGATTGAGCGCGCCGTCGCTGACATAGGAGATCTCGATCGGGCCGCCGATCGGCCCCAGCTCGACCTCCAGGCATGGCGCGCCGCAGTACTGGCCGGCGCCCTCCGTGTCGGGCCGCAGGCGGCGGCTGACCACCCGGATCGGGTGGTGCATCTCGGCCATCTCGATGCTGTCGACGAAGCACAGGCCGGCGTTGCCGGCGTGCGAATAGGTCAGCCAGGCGTCGCCCAGGCCGGTGGCCGGCCCGCCGGTGCTGCCCAGGAACAGCTGGTTGATGAACGGCCCGCCAGTCTTGGGATCGAGGCCCGACACCACGCCCTTGTGAGGCGGATTGACCGAGCCGACCTCGGCCACCGCCGTCTCGGGCCGCAGCTGGCCCATGGCGATCTGCACGGCGGCGACGATGCGGTCGGCCAGGTTGGTGGTGGCCACCGAGAAGCTGACCGGATGCTGGGCGCCGCCGATGGTGCTGCCCTCGGCGATCAGCACCTCAATGCGGCTGAAGCTGCCGGCGTTCTTGGGGATCTCCGGATCGAGGCTGTTGAACACCCCGATCAGACCGGCGGTGCGAGCGCAGGCCAGGCTGACATTGAGGCCGCAGGGCAGGGCGGCGATGTTGTCGCGCAGATCGATGACGATGCGCCGGCCCGCCGGATCGAGGGTGACGGTGGCGTTGACCGTGACCCCGTCGGGCGGGGTGCCCGGCATCGGATCGTGGGTGCTGGAGCCGCTGGCCGTGCCGGCCGGCAAGTCGGCGATGGCCCGCTCGACCCGGCGGCGGCCATAGTCGATCCACTGCTCGGTGAAGGCCTCGAGCATGTCCCAGCCCAGCTCCTCGCCGAGCGCCAGCAGCTCGCGCTCTCCCGAACGCGCGGCCCCGACCATGGCCAGGAAGTCGCCGTACCACTGGTCGGGCACCCGGATGCGGGCCCGGCACATGCGCACGATGTCCTGGTTGGTCTCGTAGTCGCTCTGCACCTTGACGGCCGGGAAGATCAGCGCGCCTTCCTCGTAGACGTCGCGGGCCCCGGCGAAATAGGTGGTCGGGGCGCTGTCGCCGATATCGGCCTGGTGGGCCTTGACCAGCACGGTGAAGCGATGGACGCCGGCCGCGTCGATCACCGGCACGAGGATGGTGTGATCGGCCGCATGGCTGCAGCCGTCATAGGGCGAGTTGTGCAGGAAGGCGTCGCCGCGCCTCAGCACCGGATGGAAGTCGTGCATCGTCCGGGCCATCAGGTCGGGCCCACTGAGCACGTGGATCGGCAGGCTGTCGGCGGCGCTCAGCAGGCGGCAGTCGGGCGTGACGATGGCGCAGGACAGGTCCTTGGCGCGGTTGAGCACACCCGAGCGGCCGGCCCGCAGCACGGCGTTGGCCATCTTGCGGGCGACGCCGTCGACGCGGCTGCGCAGCACCGCCAGCCGGGCGCCGCTAAGCGGCTCAGTCTGCATGGCGCGGCTCCTGAAGGTCGATGACGAGGCTGCCGGCGGCGCTGCGCATGAACCGCGCATGGTCGACGACCACGGTGGTGAACGGGGACTCGACGATGGCCGGTCCCTGGTGGACGGCGCCAGGGACGAGGTCGCCCCAATCGTGAACCGCGACGTTGTGATGTTCACCGTTGGGCAGGATGATGCGGCGCGGCGGCGCGGCGACGGATCGCGCCGCCCGCAGGGTCAGGCGGCCCGGGGTCGGATCGCGCAGGCGACAGGCCACCGCCACCCGCCAGCCGACGATCTCGATGGCGCTGTCCTCGTCGTGGAAGGCGTAGAGCCGCTCGTGCTCGGCGTGGAAGGCCTGGACGAACCGCGCCAAATCGGCGGCGACGCCAAATCGGATCGTCGGCAGTTCGACCTCGATCTCCCACGCCTGGTCGGCGTAGCGGGCCTCGACGGTATAGGTGTAGCGCGCCGCGTCGCCGCTCGCTCCGGACTGGTCGGCGAACCGCCGGCAGTCGGCCTCCAAATCGGCCAGCAGGACGTTGGCGCGTATGGCGTCGAAGGCGTGGGTCGACATGTAGCCGGTGGCGCGGCGATCGGTGGTCAGCTCCGAGATCAGCGCGCCGGCGGCGCTGAGGGTGGCGCCGGTTTCCGGCACGATCACCCGTCGGCAGCCCAGGCGCCGGGCGATGAAGACGATGTTCATGCCCGCCGCGCCGCCGCCGCCGATCAGCACCGCCTCGGACGGATCGACGCCCTGCTTGATGGTGATGTCAACGATGGCCTGGGTCATGGTCTCGGTGGCCAGTTCGACCACCGAGGCGGCGGTGGCCTCGATCGACAGACCCAGGGCCTGGGCCGCCAGGCCCATGGCGCGCTTGGAGGCCGCACGGTCTAGGACCATGGCGCCGCCGAGGAAAAAGGCGGGATCCAGATAGCCCAGCACCAGGGCGGCGTCGGTGAAGGTCGGGCGATCGCCGCCGCGGCCATAGCAGGCGGGGCCGGGCTTGGCGCCGGCGCTCTGCGGCCCGACGTGCAGCACGCCGCCGTCGTCGACCCGGGCCAGGCTACCGCCGCCGGCCCCGACGCTGCGCACGTCGACGGCGGGAAAGCCGGTCAGATGGCCGACGATCGGCGCCCCGACCCACAGCTCGCGGGTCAGGGGCACGCGACCGCCCCGCACGACGCTGACGTCGAAGGTGGTGCCGCCCGTGTCGGCGATGATGATGTCGCCGAGGTCACCCTCGAGGCTGGCATAGGCCCGGCCGGCGATCGGGGCCATGGACGGACCGGAATTGACCACGTGGATGGGGGCCTGGGCGACGTCGGCGGCGTCCATCACTCCGCCCTGGGAGGTGACGACCAGCACGCGGCCGCCGAAGCCGGCCTCGGCCAGGCGGCTGGTCAGCGAGCCCAGATAGTTGGCCATCATCGGCTTGAGCGAGGCGTCCATGGCCGCGGCCGAGGCGCGGCGGAATTCGCGCGGCGTCGGGTTGAGGGCGTGGGACAGGGTGAAGGGCGCGCCCGGCAGATGTTGGGCGATCAGCTCGCCGACCCGCAGTTCGTGGGCCGGATTGGCCACCGACCACAGCAGACAGACGGCGATGGCCTCGACGCCCTCGGTCGCCAGCCGCGCCAGGGTGGCGATCACCGCCGCCTCGTCCAGCGGCCGATGCACGCCGCCGTCGGCGTCGATCCGCTCGGGCAGTTCGTGCACCAGGCTACGCGGCAGATACGGCTTGGGATAGGCGATGCGGAAGTCGAAGGGGTCGGGCCGACCGCCCTCGCGCAGGGTGAGGATGTCGGGATGGCCCTCGGTGACCAGCAGGGCGGTCTTGGCGGTGTTGCCGGTCAGGACGGCGTTGATGGCGTGGGTGGTGGCGTGGACGAAGACCTCGCCGCGCGCCAGCAACTCGGCCAGGGTGACGCCATAGTCGGCCGCCGCCAGACTCAGGGCGTCCAGCGCCCCGCGCACCGGATCGGTCGCCACGGTCGGAGCCTTGAAGCACCGCCAGCCGTCGGCGTCCTCGACGACCAGATCGGTGAAGGTGCCGCCGGTATCACACGAAAACCACACCGGCCTGCTCCTTCGTCTGGGTGTTGAGGCCAAGAATGTCACGGGCTTCAGCGGGGCTGGCCACCTCGCCGCCCAGCAGATGGACGATGTCGACCGCCCGCTCAACCAGGGCCGCGTTGCCGGGCGCCAATTCGCCGCGCGCCAGATAGAGGTTGTCCTCCAGCCCGACCCGAACATGGCCGCCCAGCAGGACGCATTGGGCGACCATCGGGAACGAGGCGGCGGAGATGCCAAAACCGCCCCAATGGGCGTCGGCCGGCAGTTGGCTCTTCATCGCCAGCATGGTCTCGGCGGTGGCGGGGGCGCCGCCGGCCACGCCCAGGCAGATCTGGAAGAAGGGCGGGCCGTCGATCAGGCCATTGGCGATCATCCGTCGAGCCTGATCGATATGACCGATGTCGAATACCTCGAGCTCAGGTTTGACGCCCGCCTCGCGCACCAGCGTCGCCATGCGCGACACGTGGGTGGGCGTATTGAGCACGGCGTGAGCGCCGAAGTTCATCGTGCCGATGTCAAGGCTGCAGATCTCCGGCTTCAGGTCGAGCACATGCTGCACCCGGATCTCCGGCGTGGTCAGGGTCGAGCCCGGCGCCGGTTCCAGAGGGGCGTCGGGGCTGGGAATGTAGCGCGCGCCCATGCCGGTGGTCAGGTTGATGACCAGGTCGGTCTTGCCGGCCCGGATGCGTTCGACGACCTCGCGATAATAGGCCCGCTCCATGCTGGCCGCGCCGGTGTGGATGTCGCGCACATGGATGTGGCAGACGGCCGCGCCGGCCCGCGCCGCCGCGAAGCATTCGTCGGCGATCTGCTCCGGCGTCACCGGAACGGCTTTCATCTTGTCGGTATAGGCGCCGCCGCCCGTGACCGCGCAGGTGATGATGGTCTTGCCCTGGCTCACGATCAGCCCTCCCATTCGACGTTGCCGCACACGCTCATCTGCTGGCCGGTGATGTGGCCGGCCTTGTCGGAGGCCAGGAACAGCGCCGCTTCGCCCACCTCGCGCGGATCGATGCGCGAGCGCATGGAGATGAAGGCCAGGCGCTGGGCCAGCGCCTGCTCGTAGGTGATCCCCTCGCGCTCGGCCTTCTGGCGCAGCAAGGCGCGGCCGCGGTCGTTCTCGATCGACCCGGGGGAGATGCTGTTGCAGCGGATGTTGAAGGGGCCAAGCTCGCGGGCCAGGTTCTTGGTCAGGCCCTCGATCGCCGCCTTGGAGACGATATAGGGCGTGCGGTTGGGCAGGCCGGTGCGCACCGAGGTGCTGGAGATGTTGATGATCGAGCCCGAGCCCTGGGCCTTCAGGCGCGGCGCGAACTCGCGCACCATGTAGAACATGCCGGTGACATTGACCCGCATCACCGCGTCCCAGTCATCGTCGCTGACCTCGTCGATCGGCCCGCGCGGGCCGCCGACGCCGGCGTTGTTGATCACCACGTCGACGCCGCCCAGGGTCTTGTCGACGGCTTGGCCAAGCTCGCTCACCGCCTGGGCCGAGCCGACATCGGCCAGCGAACCGCTCAGGCCCGGATGCGCCGCCAGGGCCCGGCCGAGAGCCTGGGCGTCGACGTCGCAAATGTGGACCTTGGCCCCGGCGTCGAGGAACACCTGGGCGATGCCCAGGCCGATTCCGCCCGCCGCCGCCGTTACCACCACTCGCTGATTCATCGACGCCTCCAAACTGCTATCTGTTATAACACTTTGGAATTTTCGGCCGCAATGGGCAAAATTTGAAACTTTCCGCGACAAGTTGGACCGCAGGCGGGATCAGACTTGTTATAACGGCTGTTCCAAGCTGCCAGAGCGAGATCCAATGACCCCCCAGACGCCTTGGTTGACGCCGGATCCGAACGGCGAGAGCGCTTCCAGTCAGGACTGCCTGGCCGCGTGTTTGGCCCAGGCCCGCGATCCGGACGGGGAGGGGGCGCGCGTCTTCACCGTCCTCTATGACGCCGCCCAGGCCGCGGCGGCCAGCGACGCGCGGCGGGCGGGCGGCGCGGCCCTGTCGCCGCTCGACGGGGCGGTGATCTCGATCAAGGATCTGTTCGATGTCGCCGGCGAGGTCACCCTGGCCGGCTCGACCGCCATGGCCGGCGAGCCGGCGGCCACGGCCGACGCCGAGGTCGTCGGCCGGCTGCGGGCCGCCGGCGCGGTGATCGTCGGCAAGACCAATATGACCGAGTTCGCCCTGTCGGGCCTGGGGCTCAACCCGCATTTCGGCACGCCGCTCAATCCGTGGCGGCGCGACCAGGCCCGCATTCCCGGCGGCTCGTCCTCGGGCGCGGCGGTGTCGGTCAGCGACGGCATGGCCGCCGGCGCGATCGGCACAGACACCGGCGGCTCGGTGCGGATCCCGGCGGCCTTCTGCGGCCTGACCGGCTTTAAGCCGACCGCCGCGCGGGTTGGCCGGCGCGGGGTGTTCGCCCTGGCCGCGTCGCTGGATTCGGTCGGGCCGATCGCCCGCGACGTCACCGGCTGCCAGGCGCTCGACGCCGTGCTGTCGGGCCAGGCGGCGACGCCGGCGGCGCCCGATTTTCCGCGCCTGGCCGTGCCGCGCGACTATGTGCTCGACTCGCTGGAGCCGGCCGTGGCCGCGGCCTTCGACGCCGCCCTGCATCGCCTGGAGGCGGCCGGCGCGGTGATCGAGGACATCGCCTTCCCCGAGCTCGCCCGCCTGCCGCAGCTGAACGCCGCCGGCGGCTTCTCGCCGATCGAGGGTTTCGCCGCTCACGCAACCTTGTTCGAGCGCATCGCCGCGGACTGCGATCCGCGGGTGATGAACCGCTTCCTCAAGGCCGGCGAGGCCAGCGCCCGGGACTATTTCGAGATGTTGCGGCTGCGCGCCGCGCTGATCGACCTGGCTCGGGCGCGCACCCGGGACTTCGACGCCCTGGTGATGCCGACCGTGGCGGTGGTCGCGCCGAGGATCGCCGATCTGGCGGACGACGCGGCCTATTACGCCGTCAACGGCCTGGTCATCCGCAACGCCGCCACGGCCAATCTCCTCGACCGCTGCGCCATCTCCATACCCTGCCAGGACCAAGGCGAGGCCCCGGTCGGCCTGATGCTGGTCGGCGCGGCCGGCGCCGACCGGGCGCTGCTCAGCCTGGCGGCCGCCCTGGAAAGCGCCGTGCGCGGCGGGTGAGCGAGGCCGTCAGGTCCGGGCGGCGCGGGGTTTCTTCGGCGTCGCGACCTGGGCGCTGAGATTGGCGTCGAGCGCGCCCTGCAGCTCCTGGGCGCCGTCGCGAAGGTCGCTCTCTATAGCCTGGCGCACCTGGGCGGGATCGCGCGCCCGCAGGGCCCGGATGGTGCTCAGGTGATGGCTGACGCCTTTGCGCGAGTGGTTGTAGGACGGATAGAGGAAGTTCAGCGACGGGCCCAGCTTGAGCCACAGTTGCTGGATGGTCTCCACCAGCATCGGCGCGCCCGAGGCGTTGTAGAGCGAGAAGTGGAACGTCTCGTTCTCCTCGAGCACGCGCTTGTAGTCGTTGCGGTCCATGGCCGCGATCAGCGCGATCTGGGTGCGCTCCAAGGCCGAGATGTCCTGTTCCGACATGTTGGCGGCGCCCAGTTCGGCGGCTAGGCCCTCGAGCGCCGTGCGCATCAGATAGATCTCGCGGATCTTGCCGGCGTCCAGCAGCGGCACCGAGACGGTGCGGTTGAGGCCCGATTCGAGCACGCGCTCGGAGACCAGGCGGCTGATGGCGTCGCGGGCCGGGGTGGCGCTGATGTTGAGCACCGCGGCGATCTTGCGGATGGTCAGCTTCTGGCCCGGATTGAAGCTGCCGCTCATCAGGGCGTGGCGCAGCTGTTCATAGGCCCGGTCGGCCAGGGTGTCGTAGCGTTCGACGGGGCCCATCGGCGTGGGCCGCCCGTTGGATAGCGCGAAAGAGTCCGACATCTCACCTCCGTCCGCCCAGCGAACAATATGTTATACCGTGGATCGCTATGACGCGCCACCAGGCGCCGCCACATCAGCCCTGCGCAAAATATGCGCGACCCATCAGCCCGAAAATCCGCACCGACGATTATCGCTCGACAAAGTGAAATTGTTATAACAGATTTGATATTGTAATTATTCCGATGGTCGAAACAGGGCGATGACGGTGATGATCGACAAGATGGTGCAAGCGCGGCGACGCGGGACGAACGGCTTGGCTCGGGCGTTGACGGCGGGAGCGGCGCTGGGCGTCCTGGCCCACGCCGGGGCCGCCCTGGCCCAGACCGCGCCGGCCGACAACGGCCAGCTCGAGGAGATCGTGGTCACCGCCACCAAGACCGGGGCCACGGCGCTGCAGAAGACCGCCATCGCCATCTCGGCCTTCTCGTCCAACGAGCTGGAGCGCTCGCGCATCGCTACGGTGAAGGACCTGGTGCAGTTCACGCCGAACCTGGCGGTGGCGCAGAACAACGTCTTCGCCCAGATCTATATCCGCGGCATCGGCTCCAACAACGTCTTCAACGGCTCCGACCCCAGCTCGACCGTCCAGGTCGACGGCGTCTATATCGCCCGGCCCTTCTCCCAGTTCGGCAGCTTCCTCGACGTCGAGCGGGTCGAGGTGCTGCGCGGTCCGCAAGGCACGCTGTACGGCCGCAACTCGGTGGGCGGCACGATCAATGTGATCTCCCGCGCCCCGACCGACACTCTGTCGGCCAAGGCCGAGGTGGTCGGCGGCAATTACGGGCTGTTTTCCGAACAGGCCTATGTCAGCGGCCCGATCATCGCCGACAAGCTGCTGTTCAGCCTGTCGGAGAGCTACAGCCGCCACGATCCCTATCGCAAGAACATCGTCGCCACGGGCAACGACATCGACGACCAGAACCAGGGCTCGGCCCGCGCCCAGCTGCTGTGGCGCGTGGCCGACGGGGTCACGGCGACCACGCGGGCCGACTACGCCTCGGCCGATTTTCATCCGATGGGCTACGCCAAGCTGCTGAAACCCCTGAACGCCGTCACCGACACCATCCTGGGCGACTACGGCAAGGTGGCGCTCAGCGGCCGCGGCACCGGCGTGATGCGCAATAGCGGCCTGGCCGAGGACATCAGCATCGACCTGCCCAACGGCATGAAGCTGAAATCCCTCACCGCCGCCCGCCAGAACGTCACCAAGACCTTCACCGACACCGATTCCACCAACCTCAACACCACCTACAGCCTGACCAGCGAGCGCCAGCGGCAGTTCTCCGAAGAGCTCAACCTGTCGGGCCGGGTCGGCATCCTCGACTACGTCACCGGCCTCTATTATTTCCGCGAGAAGGTCAGCACCTATTCGGTCATCCAGCAGCTGGCGGCGGGCACCTATACCGGCATCTTCCCGGTCAGCCATGTCGAGGCCAAGGCCGCCTACGCCCAGGGCACCTTCCACTTCAGCGACCGGCTGACCGGCACCCTGGGCATGCGCTATTCCGAGGAAGAGAAGATCTTCAACGGCAATGTCGGCGCCTATCGCCAGGCGACCAACCTGCCGGTCAGCAAGGCGCCGACCGTCTATGTCGGTGTCGGCCGCTACCACGCGTTCACGCCCAAGTTCGGCCTCGACTATCGCTTCACCGACGACATCTTCGGCTATGTCTCGGCCACGCGTGGCTTCAAGAGCGGCGGCTTCAACCAGACCTCGACCACGGTCTTCGCCCAGAACGGCTTCGCGCCCGAGAAGCTGTGGGCCTATGAGGCGGGGGTGAAGACCACCTGGCTGGACCGTCGCTTGCGCCTGAACCTGACGGCCTTCCACTACGACTATAAAGACCTGCAGGTGCAAAACTTCATCACCCCGGGCGTCACCGACATCAGCAACGCCGCCACCGCCAAGGTCGACGGTCTCGAATTCGAGGCGGTCGCCCGGCCGACCCGCGCCCTGACCCTGAACGGCAACCTGGCCCTGCTCGACGCCAAGTACGACAAGTATCCCGGCGCCTCGGGAACCGGCGGCGTGGTCATCGACGCCAGCGGCAATCGGCTGAACGCCGCGCCCAAGCTGTCGGGCAATCTTTCGGCGCAATATGACTGGACCCTGGCCAACAGCGGCGTCATCTCCCTTCGGGGCGAGGGGTTCTGGCAGGCGCGGGAATATTTCGTCGCCTCCAACGATCCGGCCCAGAGCCAGAAGGGTTACGGCCTGGTCAACGCCAGCCTGGCCTATGACCTTCCCGACGGCCGCACCCAGGTGTCGCTGTGGGGCAAGAACCTGCTCGACGAGGAGTATGTCACGGCCACGGCGACGATTTCGCCGGTGGTGTCGGGCCGGCCCGGCGAGCCGCGCACGATCGGCGTCCGCCTCGGCTGGAAGATGTAAGGAACGGCCTTGAAAGACCTCGCCTTGAGCGCCGATGTCCGCGGTGTCTGCGATCCGGCCTTCGCCCGCGTGGCGAAGGCCTTCGCCGACAATTTCGCCCAACGTGAAGAGGTCGGCGCGGCCGTCTGCGTCTATGCCGACGGCCGCAAGGTGGTGGATCTGTGGGGCGGCTTGGCCGATCCCCAGACCGGCCGACCTTGGGAGCGCGACACGCTGGTTTGCATGATGTCGGTGGGTAAGGGCATGGCGGCGCTGTGCGTCCACCGCCTGATCGAACGCGGCGCCCTGGAATTGTCGGCGCCCGTCGCGCGGTATTGGCCGGGCTTTGGCCAGGCGGGCAAGGACCAGATCACCGTCGCCCAGGTGCTGGGCGGCAAGTCCGGCGTGTTGTTCGCCGATTCCGCGCCGCCCAATTCGGTCATGGACTGGGAGTCGATGGTGGCGGCGATTGAGCGCCAGCCGCCCGAATGGCCGGCCGGATCGCGCGGCGCCTATCAGTCGATGACCATGGGTTTCATGCTCGGCGAGCTGGTGCGGCGGGTCGACGGGCGGCTGCTGAACACCTTCTTCCAGGAGGAGATCGCCGGGCCGCTGGGCGTCGACTATGGCTGGGGGCTGAACGACGAACAGGACGCGCGCGTCGCGCCGATCATCGGCAACGCCGCCCACCACACCGTCCAGGCCTTCGCCGACCCGTCGACCAACCTGGGACGGGCCTGGCACATGCGGCCGGTGGGGCCGCAATTCTACAACACCGACGCCTTCAAGCGCGGCGTGCTGCCGTCTTCCAACGGCCACGGGACCGCCCGGTCGGTGGCGCGGGTCTATGCGGCCTTGGCCCAGGGCGGGGCGCTGGACGGCGTCACCCTGCTGTCGCCGGGCGAGATCGAACGGGCCCGCACGCTGCAGTGGGACGAGGTCTGCGCCATGACCGATCGCCCCTATCGCTACGGCCTCGGATTCTTCCTCAACACGCCGGACCTAGTGCCGATGGGCGACAATCCGCGCGCCTTCGGCCATCCCGGCGCCGGCGGGGCGCTGGGCTTCGCCGATCCCGAACGCGGCCTGGCCTTCGCCTATAGCCCAAACTTCATGTGCGCCGGGTCCGGCTCGGGTGAACGCTGCACGGCGCTGGTCGCCGCGCTCTATTCCTGAGAGGACGACCATGAGCCAGAGCATCGTCGACGGCGGCCCCGCCCAGGAAAGCGCGACCCAGAAGGCGTCGATCTATGCCTGGTACGTGGTGGCGCTGTTGAGCCTGGCCCACCTGGTGTCGTTTCTCGACCGCTTTGTCATGGCCTTGGTGCTGGTGCCGCTGCGCACCCAAATGCACCTGTCCGACACTCAACTTGGCATGTTGCAGGGCCTGGGCTTCGTTATTCTCTATTGCCTGGCCGGGATCCCGCTGGGCCGCCTGGCCGACATCGCCAATCGTCGATGGACGATCATCGTCGGCATCGTGGTGTGGAGCGCCGGCACGGGCGCCTGCGCCTTCGCCAACAGCTTTGGCGGGCTTTTCGCGGCCCGGGTGTTGGTGGGGCTGGGCGAGGCGGCGCTGGTGCCCGCGGCCATGTCGCTGATCGCCGCCTATTTCCCGCGGCCGCAGCTGTCGCGGGCGGTCTCGGTGTTCACCATGGGCTCGCCGCTGGGCAAGACCCTGGCCCTGATCGCCGGCGCTTGGCTGCTGGGCTCCGTCATTCCAGCCACGGGCCTGCACGTGCCGGGATTGGGCGCGTTCCAGCCCTGGCAAGCCCTGTTCCTGGCCGCCCTGCTGCCGGGCGTGGTGCTGATCCTGCTGCTGTTGCTCACCCTCAAGGAGCCGGCCCGCGAGGCGCGGCCGTCGACGGGCGGCGGCTTTCGCGCGGCCGGCGCGTTCATGGCGCAACATGGCGCGGCCTACAGCCTGCATATCGCCGCCGCCTGCTGCGCGATCATTCTAGTCCAGGCCTTCGGCGCCTGGTCCCCGTCGCTGTTCTCGCGCGTGCACCATCTGAGCCTGCCACAGACGGGCTATCTGGTCGGATCGGTGGTGCTGGTGGCCAGCCCCATGGGCAATCTCTATGGCGGCTGGCTCACCGACCGCCTGCATCGGCGGGGCGTGGCCGGCGCGCCGCTGGTCGCCATCGCCGCCGGGCTGATCCTGGTGGCGCCCTGCGCGGTGGCCCTGAGCCTGGCGCCGAGCGCGGCCTCGGCGGCGGTGGCGTTCGGCCTGGTGACCTTCTTCCTGTCGTCCACCGCCGGCCCCTGCCTGGCGGGCATCCAATACCTGACCCCCACCCGCCACCGCGGCGCGGTGACGGCGATCTATATGTGCGTCATGACCCTGGTCGCGGTGGG
>JAQGIN010000429.1 GCA_028291125.1 Caulobacter sp. | reverse complement strand
GCCGCCTTCTCATCACAGCCCGTCTTCATCACTGAAAAACACAGTTGCTGAGGCGCCTTGCGCAGCAAGGCCTCGAAGGACGCACCGCGCTAGTCGGCCTTGCAGACCAGAACGGTCTTGCCGCCGCGCTTCTCCGCCAGCAGCCGGCCGGCGCAGGGCTTGAACTCGAACGCGTCGGCGGCCGTCACCGCCGCCTTGGTCTTCGGCTTCGGCGGGGGCAGGGTCAGGCCGGCGTCGGCGACCGGCGTCGCGGCGGGCGCGGGCGGCGCGGCCTCGGCCGGCGCCATGGGCTCGGGCGTCGGTTCGGCGGCCTTGGGGGCGTTGTAGTTCAGGGCCTGGCCGAACAGGTTGGACTTGGCCTCCAGGGTCTTGGCGCGGGTCTCGCAGTCGCCGGGCGGCGACCAGCTCATCCACACCTGGGCCAGGCGGGCCTTGTTGGCGACGTCGGAGCCGGCCCAGACCGAGCGGCCCTTGGCGATGGCGGCCTTGCCGTATTCCGAGATCGGGCGCGGGCTGGCCTTCTCGGCGGCGGTGATGGCGGCGCGATAGGTCTGCAGGTCGTCGCGGGCCTCGGCCCGCATTTCCGGATAGACCTTCAGCGAGGCCGCGACGCCGTCGGGGCCGGGGAAGGCCTTCTCGATGCGCGTCACCTCGGGCATCACCTTGTCGTAGAGCTCGAGATAGCCGCCCAGGGCGCCGTAGCACCAGCCGACATAGCCGTATTCGTCGGTCGGCGCGGTGGCGGCGGGCCGGCTGGGGGCGGTGGCGGCCGCGGGCTGGGCCTGCGGAACGGCGGTGGCGATGGGCGCGTCCTGGGCGAGCAGGGCCAGGGCGAGGAGAGCGGCGGTCGCCATGCGGGCGAGGGTCCTTTCAGTCGTGGTCGGCGCCGCTAGGCGGCGCGTCGAGATCAATAAGCCAATGTCCGCCGCAATGCGGCCGGAGCGGGGCGTCGGCGCGCGAGGTCGCCAAGCGTCACCTTAACGGCGCAAGGCCGGTAAGGCTCCCGCCGTCCGAACGCAAAAGCGGGCATGGGGTGGGGTGCGGCCCAGACTGTGCTAAAAGCGCATCAGCGGACGATCTGGAAAGGTTGCTTCGTGTGTCTGTGTTGTCATCCCCCCGCCACGATCTTAAGCTCTGCTGATCCCATGACCTTCTGGCGCAACATCGCAAGCCTCGCCGTGCGGCGACTGGACGCGGCCGAGTGCCCGGACTGCCCCGCCGGGCTGCCGGGCGAGGATCCGGCCTTCTCGACGGCGGTGACCGCGCTGGGCGCCAAGCTGGCCAAGGCCGACGGCCACGCCGACGGCCACGAGTTCGCCGCCTTCGCCGAGGTGTTCCAGCCCGACCCGGCCTCGGAAGACAACATCCACCGCCTGTACGACCTGGCGCGCCAGACCACCCATGGCTTTGAGAGCTACGCCCGCCGCCTGGCCAAGCGCTACCGCACCTGCCCGCAGCTGCTCGAGGACGTGCTCGACGGCCTGTTCCATATCGCCAAGTCCGACGGCGCGGTGACCCAGGACGAACTGGCCTATCTGGAGCGGGTCGCCGACCTGTTCGGCCTGTCGCCACTGGCCTTCCGCCGGCTGAGCGCCACCCATCTGGGGGCCGATCCGTCCGACCCCTATGTGATCCTCGATGTGCCGGCCGACGCCGACGACACCGTGGTCCGCGCCGCCTGGAAGAGCGCCCTGTCGCAGGCCCACCCCGACCGGGCCCGCGGCCGCGGGCTGCCGCCGGAATATATCGAGGTGGCCGAGGCCAAGTCGGCGGCGATCAACGCCGCGTTCAGCGCCGTGATGCGCGAACGGCGTGAATTGGAACTGGCCGCCGGCTAGGCGAAACCGGTTTTTAGGGATTTGGCGCGGATGTTCGGTTGACGTTCCGCTCCGGCGATCCAAGATAAAGGGGCTTAGGGCGCTGTCGCGCCAGTGAGGACGATATGGGGACGCACGCGATGTCCGTCGGCGGCCGATCCGCTTGGCGCAGCCTGGCCTGGGTGGCCGGAGCCCTGGCCACCACCGCCGCCGTCGCGGTCGGGGCGGTGCTGGCGGTGGTGTTCGCCGCCACCGTGGTCGTCATCGGCTTCATGGCCAGCATGCTCCTGGCCCTGGCGGCCTTCGCCCTGCGCGCCCGCCGCACCGTCAAGGCCGCGCCGCCGTCCGATCCCTCGCTGATCGAAGCGCGCCATGTCGGCGGCCATTCCTGGGTCGCCTACGGCTGGAACGACCGCGCCTAGGCCGTTTGCGCGTCTCCCACCCAGCCATCATCCCCGCGAAAGCGGGGGCCCAGGCTTTTGCTGAAACCCACGACGCTCGACGATAAAACACCTGGATCCCCGCTTTCGCGGGGATGATGGGCGGACGTGGCTGTTCATGCTCTTAGGCCCTTGCTCCCGACGCCCGGCCAGTCGACATTGCCATTCAAACAAGCGTTGGGAGAATGGCATGATCGGCGTGGTGGCGACCCTCAAGGTCCAGGACGGCAAGCACGCGGCCTTCGAGGCGGCGTTCCTCGACATGGCCGCCAAGGTCAAGGCCAACGAGCCCGGCTGCCTGGTCTATCAACTGACCAGGAGCCGCACGCACCCCGACACCTACAAGGTGCTGGAGCTCTACGCCTCGGAAGACGCCGCCAAGCACCACGGCTCCACCGACTATTTCAAGGCCGGCGGGGCCCTGCTGGCCCCGACCTTGGCGGCGCGGCCGGAGATCGAATATCTCGACGCCGTGGCCTAGCGGCCGGCGCCAGGCCCACCAGATACAGCAGCCGTTACAGTATTTCTGTATGGCGCGGCCGTGAAACGATCGTTTAAATCACGCCTCTGATCCTTACCGGAGCGCCTCATGGCCGCCGACGCCCTGTTCCAGCCGTTCAAGTTCAAGTCGCTGAGCCTGCCCAACCGGGTGGTCATGGCCCCCATGACCCGCTCGTTCTCGCCGGGCGGCGTGCCGACCGGCGACGTCGCCGCCTATTACCGCCGCCGGGCCGAGGGCCAGATCGGGCTGATCGTCACCGAGGGCACCGGTGTCGACCGCCCCGCCTCGCTGAACGATCCCGACATCCCGCGCTTCCACGGCGACAAGGAACTGGCCGGCTGGAAAAAGGTGGTCGACGAGGTCCACGCCGCCGGCGGCCTGATCGCCCCGCAGCTGTGGCACGTCGGCTCGGCCAAGGGCAAAGCCGTGCTCGGCAAGGTCGACAGCCCCTCGGGCCTGTCCAAGCCGGGCGGCGATCCGTTCACCGACCCGATGACCGACAGCGACGTGGCCGACACCATCGCCGCCTTCGGCCGCGCCGCCGCCGACGCCAAGCGCCTGGGCTTCGACGCCGTCGAGCTGCACGGCGCCCACGGCTATCTGATCGACCAGTTCTTCTGGGAAGGCACCAACGAGCGCGCCGACCCCTATGGGGGCCCCAGCCTGCCGGCCCGCGCCGCCTTCGCCGCCGAGATCCTCAAGGCGGTGCGCGCCGCCGTCGGCCCCGACTTCCCGGTGATCATCCGGCTGTCGCAGTGGAAGCAGCAGGACTTCGCGGTCAAGCTGGCCGCCGATCCGGCCGAGATGGAGGCCTGGCTGTCGCCTCTGGCCGACGCCGGGGCCGACATCTTCCACTGCTCGCAGCGGCGGTTCTGGGAGCCGGAATTCGAGGGTTCCGACCTCAACTTCGCCGGCTGGGCCAAGAAGCTGACCGGGGCCCCGACCATCACCGTCGGCTCGGTGGGCCTGGACGGCGAGTTCATCGCCGCCTTCGGCGGCGAGGGCAGCCAGCCGGCCTCGCTGGACCGGCTGCTCGAGCGCCTCGACCGCGGCGAGTTCGACCTGGTCGGCGTCGGCCGCGCCCTGCTGCAGGATCCGCAATGG
>JAQGIN010000411.1 GCA_028291125.1 Caulobacter sp. | reverse complement strand
GATGGCCGAGATCGGGGCGCTGGCGTCGAAGGCCTTGCCGGCTTCCCACGGCTGGCCCTTGGCCTTGGCCGCGCCCTGCAGGTCGCGGCGGGTCAGGTCGACGCCGACGGCGTAGCCGAACACCTTGTCCAGGGCTTGCGCCACCGGAATGTCGGAGCCGCCGGCCTTGAGGGCCACCACCAGCTCGATCTCGTGGTGCAGGTCGGCCGTGACGCTGGGATAGGGCACATCACCGCCTGGCGGGACGACGGCGTCGGCGGGCTTGGCGAAGAAGAACGGCGGATCGCGGTCGTCGCCGCCCATTTCCTTGCGGTGGGCGGCGTAGTTGCGCCCCACGCAGAGGATCCGGCGGACCGGGAAGACGGCGGGCGAGCCTTCGACCGGAACGGTGGGAAGGGCGGGCGGCGGCACGGCGAATTGCGTCATGGCGCCTAGTTAGCGCCAAACCGTCGCCGCCAAAAGCGCGACGCGCGAATCTTCGGCCGGCCGGTCATTTAAACGTTCTTTCACTTGCCCCACGGGCGGGGGCCGAGTCATGACGGTATGGGGGACAATTGGGCGACGTTAGACATCGGGGGCCAGAGCGCGCGGCATGCTGATCATCGAGAACCTGACTCACGTCTATGGCAATGGCGTGAAGGCGTTGGACGAGGTCAGCCTGACCATCCCTCGCGGCATGTACGGCCTGCTCGGGCCGAACGGGGCCGGCAAGTCGACCCTGATGCGGACGGTCGCCACCCTGCAGACCCCGACCTCGGGCCATATCCGTTTCGACGGCATCGACGTGCTCAAGTCGCCCGAGCTGCTGCGCCGCACGCTGGGCTATCTGCCTCAGGACTTCGGCGTCTATCCGCGGGTCTCGGCCTACGACATGCTCGACCACATGGCGGTGCTGAAGGGCGTCGCCGATCCCAAGGCCCGCAAGGAGCTCGTCGAGAGCCTGCTGGCCCAGGTCAATCTGTGGACCGTGCGCAAGAAGGCCCTGGCCGGCTTCTCCGGCGGCATGCGCCAGCGGTTCGGCATCGCCCAGGCGCTGATCGGCGATCCGCGGCTGATCGTCGTCGACGAGCCCACCGCCGGCCTCGACCCCGAGGAGCGCAACCGCTTCCTCAACCTGCTGGCCGAGATCGGCGAGAACGTGGTGGTGATCCTGTCGACCCACATCGTCGAGGACGTCTCCGATCTGTGTCCGACCATGGCCATCATCTGCGACGGCCGCATCGTCAAGGAAGGCGCGCCCGCCGATCTGGTCGCCAAGCTGGCCGGCCGCATCTGGATGAAAACCATCGACAAGGCCGAACTCGAGGCGGTGCGCGCCGAGCGCCAGGTGATCTCCACCCGGCTGTTCGCCGGCCGCACGGTGATCCACGTGCTGGCCGACCAGGATCCCGGCGACGGCTTCTCGCCAGTCGAGGGCGGGCTCGAGGACGTTTATTTCTCCACCCTGTCGACCACCCGCCGGGCGGCCTAAGGCGGATGTTCGGGAAGATCGCCGCCTTCGAACTGCGCTATCAGCTGCGCCAGCCGGTGTTCTGGGTGGCGGGCGTGGTGTTCTTCCTGCTGACCTTCGGGCTGACGACGATCAGCCAGATCTCCATCGGCCTGGGTCCCAACGACCATCGCAATGGTCCCTACGCCCTGGCGCAGGACCATCTGGCGATGTCGCTGTTCTACATGTTCGTCACCACGGCCTTCGTGGCGAACATCGTCATCCGCGACGACGAGACGGGCTTCGGCCCGATCCTCCGCGCCACCCGCATTCGCAAGTTCGACTATCTCTACGGTCGCTTCGCCGGGGCCTTCCTGGCGGTGGCCGTCTCGTTCCTGATCATCCCGCTGGCCGTGCTGATCGGCTCCTGGATGCCCTGGGTCGACAAGGAGATGTTGGGTCCCAACCAATGGGGGGCCTACCTGTTCGCCTATGGCGTGCTGGCCCTGCCATCCCTGCTGCTGACCTCGGCGATCTTCTTCGCCGTCGCCACCGTCACCCGCTCGATGATGTGGACCTATGTCGCCGCCATCACCTTCCTGGTGCTGTGGACGATCGCCGGCATCGCCCTGGGCCGGCCGGAATTCGAAAAGGGCGCGGCGCTGTGGGAGCCCCTGGGCACCGGGGCCTACAGCCTGGTGACCAAGTACTGGACGGTCAGCGAGCGTAACACCCTGACGCCGCCGCTGGCGGGCGCGCTGCTGTTCAACAGGATCTTCGCCCTGGCGCTGGCGGGCGGCTTCCTGGCCCTGGCCTACGGGCTGTTCCAGTTCCGCTCGCCGGAGCTGAACGGCGCCCGGACCCGAACCAGGCGCGAGCCCGCGGCGGCGAGCCTGGACGATCCCCCCGCCGTGGCGACGGGCCCCAAGCCGGTTCCGCGATTCGATCGCCGCACGGCCTGGACCCAGTTGCTGGCCCGGACCCGGCTGGACATGGCCCAGGTGTTCAAGAGCCCGGTCTATTTCGTTCTGCTGGCCCTGGGCCTGGCCAACGCCGCCGGCGCGCTGTGGTTCGTCACCGACGCCGGGCGCTATGGCGGGGTGATCTACCCCGTCACGCGAGTGCTGATCCCGGCCCTGATGGGCTCCTTCTCCCTGATCCCGATCATCATCGCCATCTTCTATGCCGGCGAACTGGTCTGGCGGGAACGCGATCGTCGCACCCACGAGATCATCGACGCCACCCCCGTGCCCGACTGGGCCTTCGTCGCGCCCAAGACCCTGGCGATCGTCCTGGTGCTGATCTCGACCCTGCTGGTCAGCGTCGCCGCCGGGATCATCAGCCAGCTGATCCACGGCTACACCCATATCGAGCTGGGCAAATACCTTCTCTGGTACGTGCTGCCGGTGGCGGTGAATCTCAGCCTGACCGCGGTGCTGGCGGTGTTCCTGCAAGCGATCAGCCCGCACAAGTTCATCGGCTGGGGCCTGATGATCCTGTTCATCGTGACCAGCATCACCCTGGGCAATCTCGGCTTCGAGCACCGGCTCTATCGCTATGGCGGCGGCGGCCTGCTGGGCCCGATGACCCCGTTGTCCGACATGAACGGTCAGGGCAAGTTCTGGATCTCCGCCTGGTGGCTGCGGCTCTATTGGAGCGCCTTCGCCGTCGTGCTGCTCGTCCTGGCCTATGGGCTGTGGCGACGGGGCACGGAAAGCCGGCTATGGCCGCGCCTGCGGCGTCTGCCCCAGCGCCTTGGCGGCAGGGCCGGTCTGCTGCTGACCGGGGCCCTGGCGGTGTTCATCGCCTCGGGCGGCTTCATCTACTGCAACACCAATGTCTGGAACCCGTACCGGACCCGGATCGACAACGAGAAATGGCAGGCCGACTACGAAAAGACCCTGCTGCGTTTCGAGGCTGTGCCACAGCCCAAGATCGTGGCGATGACCCTCGACATCGATCTGCGGCCGCACGAGCCCAGCGTCGACACCATGGGCTCCTATGTCCTGGAAAATCGGGCCGGTCAGCCGCTGAAGGAGATCCACGTCCGCTTCGATCGCGATCTCGAGGTCAAGGGCCTGGCCATCGAGGGCGCCCGGTCCAAGATGACCTATGATCGGTTCAACTACCGGATCTTCGCGTTCGACACGCCGATGCTGCCCGGCGAGCGTCGCAAGATGAGCTTCATCACGCGCCGCGCCCAGACCGGTTTCCCCAACAGCGATCCCGAGACCCGGGTCGTCGACAACGGCACCTTCATCAACAATCTCGAGATCGCGCCGGTCCTGGGGATTTCCCGCGACGGCCTGCTGCGCGACCGCGCCAAGCGGCGCAAATACGGCCTGCCGCCCGAGCGCCGGCCGCCCAAGCTGGGCGATGTGGCGTCGCGGCAGTTCAACGGCCTGCGCCATGACGCCGATTTCGTCAGCGCCGACATCACGGTCGCGACGGACGCCGATCAGACGCCGATCGCGCCCGGCTACAAGGTCTCGGACGTCATCAAGGGCGATCGGCGCATCGCCCGCTTCGTGACCGAGGCGCCGATCCTGCCGTTCCTGTCGATCCAGTCGGCCCGCTACGAGGTGGCGCGCGAGGCCTATAAGGGCGTGGATCTGGCCGTCTACTACGACCCCCAGCATCCCTGGAACATCGCGCGCATGAAGACGGCGATGAAGGCCTCGCTCGACTATTACCAGGCCCAGTTCAGCCCCTATCAGTTCCGCCAGCTGCGCTTCCAGGAGTTCCCCGACTACGCCCAGTTCGCCCAGTCGTTCGCCAACACCATTCCGTGGTCGGAAGGGATGTTCTTCATCTCCGACTACCGGAACCCCGAGAAGATCGACATGGTCACCTATGTCGGGGCCCACGAGATCGCGCACCAGTGGTGGGCCCACCAGGTGATCGGCGCCGACCAGCAGGGCGGCGCGATGCTGAGCGAGACCTTCTCGCAATATTCGGCCCTGATGGTGATGAAGCGGATGTACGGCGAGGACCAGATCCGCCGATTCCTCAAGTTCGAGCTCGACAGCTATCTGCGCGCGCGCGGCGGCGATCCGCTCGACGAGCAGCCCCTGGCCCGGGTCGAGGAGCAGCCCTACGTCTATTATCGCAAGGGGTCGCTGGTGATGTATCGGCTGCAGCGCGAGATCGGCGAGGCGGCGGTCAATCGCGCCCTGCGCAAGCTGATCGCCGACCACGCCTTCAAGGGCGCGCCCTATCCCACCGCCCTCGACTTCCTGGCCGCCGTTCGCGCCGAGGCGCCCGCCGACCGGCAGGCCCTGATCACCGACCTGTTCGAGCGCATCACGCTCTATGACCTGAAGGCCAAGTCAGTGGTCGTCAAGAAGCGCGCCGACGGGCGTTTCGACGTCGCCCTGACCGTCGAGGCCAAGAAGCTCTACGCCGATGGCAAAGGCAAGGAGCACGAGGCGCCGCTGGCCGAGACCATGGATGTCGGTCTGTTCACCGCCGAGCCGGGCAAGAAGGGTTTCGACTCCGCCAAGGTGGTGCGGTTCGAGCGGCGGCCGATCCGGTCGGGGGTGCAGACCCTGACCTTCACGGTGGATCGGGCTCCGCGGTTCGCCGGGATCGATCCCTACAACACGGTCATCGACCGCAACGGCGACGACAACACCCTCAAGGTCGGCGGCTGATGGACGCGGTCGCCGCCAAGCTCGACGCGGCGGCGCTGAACGCCTTCCTGGCCGGGGCCTTTCCCGAGGCCGACCCGATGCTGATGCCAAAGGTGGTGGAGGTGGCCGCCGGGCGGGTGCTGGTGCGCCAAGCCTTCGCCAGCCGAGCGCTGCGGCCGGGCGGCCTGATCTCGGGGCCGTTTCAGATGGCCATCGCCGACACGGCGGCCTACGCCCTGGTCCTGGCCCATATCGGCGAGGTGGCCATGGCGGTGACGACCTCGCTGACCATTCACTTCCTGCGCGGGGCCAAGCCGGGCGAGCTGTTCGCCGAGGCCACCCTGCTCAAGCTCGGCCGTCGCATCGCGACGGCCGATGTCCTGATCTGGACGGAATCGCGCGAGCGGGCCGCCGCCAGGGCGACGGTCGCCTACGCCATTCCCTAGCTAGTGGACGAAGCCGTTCTTCAGCCCTTCGGCCATGTTCAGATGTTCCTGAACCACCGGGGCGGTCGCGGCGGCGAAGGCCTTGATGGCGTCGACGTC
>JAQGIN010000406.1 GCA_028291125.1 Caulobacter sp. | reverse complement strand
CGAGGCCTATGTCGGCCCCGGGACGATCTTCAATTCCGAAGCCCTCGACGGCCTCGACATCGAGGCCGCCAAGAGCGAGGCCGTGGCCCGCATCGAGGCGCTGGGCCAAGGCCAGGGCGCGACCGTCTACCGCCTGCGCGACTGGGGCGTGTCGCGGCAGCGCTATTGGGGCTGCCCGATCCCGGTGATCCACTGCCCCGCCTGCGGGCCGGTGGGCGTGCCGGAAGACCAGCTGCCGGTGGTGCTGCCCGACGACGTCACTTTCGACAAGCCCGGCAACCCGCTGCTGCGCCACCCGACCTGGCGCCACACCACCTGCCCGACCTGCGGCGGCGCGGCCGAACGCGAGAGCGACACGCTGGACACCTTCATGGACAGCTCGTGGTACTTCGCGCGCTTCGCCAATCCGGACGCCGACGAGCCGGTGGACAAGGCGGCCGCCGATCATTGGATGCCGGTCGACCAGTATATCGGCGGCGTCGAGCACGCGATCCTGCACCTGCTGTACGCCCGCTTCATCACCCGGGCGCTGAAGGACGAGGGCCTGCTGTCGGTGGAGGAGCCGTTCGCCGGCCTGTTCACCCAGGGCATGGTCACCCACGAGGCCTACAAGACCGCGGCCGGCGACTGGGTCGAGCCGGCCGACGTCAAGATCTACGCCGACGGCGGCGGCCGCCGCGCCCGCCACATCCACACCGACGAGGAGATTTTCATCGGCGACATCGAGAAGATGTCGAAGTCGAAGAAGAACGTCGTCGCCCCCGAGGATATCTTCGAGGCCTATGGCGTCGACGCGGCCCGGCTGTTCGTGATGTCCGATAGCCCGCCCGAGCGCGACGTGCAGTGGACCAACAGCGGCGTCGAAGGCTCGTGGCGCTTCACCCACCGGGTGTGGAACGAGTTCGAGAGCCAACCGGCCGGCCCGTTCGAACACGACGCCGATGACGAGGCGGCCCTGGCCCTGCGCCGGTCGGTGCACCGGCTGATCGGCTTCGTCACCGACTCCATCGAGGGCTTCCGCTTCAACAGCGGCGTGGCCCGGCTGTACGAGTTCCTCAACACCCTGAAGGCCGCCCCGGCCGAGGGCGCGACGCGCGGCGTGCTGGCGGCGCGGGCCGAGGCCCTGTCGATCCTGGCGCGGTTGATCTCGCCGTTCACGCCGCACCTGGCCGAGGAGGCCTGGGCCCATATCGGCGGCGCGGGCATGGTGGTCGACGCCGCCTGGCCCAAGGCTGATCCGGAGCTGGCGGCCGACGACCAGCGGGTGCTGCCGATCCAGATCAACGGCAAACGCCGCGGCGAAATCCGCGTGCCGGCCGGCCTGGCCGAAGCCGAGGTCGAGAAAATCGCGCTGGCGGATCCCGCCGTCCTGGCCCACCTTGAGGGCGTGACCGTTCGCAAGGTGATCGTGGTGAAAGACCGTATCGTCAACATCGTGGCCAACTAGCCGATGCTTCGCACTCCCCTCCTCGCCCTGCTCGTCCTGACCGCCGCCGGCCTGTCCGGCTGCGGCTTCACCCCGCTCTACGG
This sequence comes from Caulobacter sp., assembly GCA_028291125.1. Taxonomy (GTDB): domain Bacteria; phylum Pseudomonadota; class Alphaproteobacteria; order Caulobacterales; family Caulobacteraceae; genus Caulobacter. The sequence continues at coordinate 1,923 of JAQGIN010000406.1, read as the reverse complement.
CGCGCCGGGCGTCACCAACGGCCTGTCGGCCATCTCGGTGGTCGCCCCCGACGGCCGGGCCGGCTATCTGCTGCGCGAGCAGCTGGACGACGCCCTGGCCCACCGGGCCCATGTGCCGCCCACCTACCGCCTGACGATGACCGTCAACGAGCTGCGCTACGCCCGCGGCGTGCGGGTCGACAATGTCGCCAACCGCTACGAGCTGAACATGACCGTCGACTGGCGGCTGGTGACCATCGCCAACGGCGCCGAGGTCCATCGCGGCCACACCAATGTCGCCGTCACCTACGACTCGGCCGACCAGCCCTACGCCGCCGTCGCCGCCCAGCAGGACGGCCAGGAACGCGCCGCCGCCGAGATCGCCCGCAAGATCCAGCTGGACCTGGCCGCCTGGCTGGCGGGCAAGACCCCGGCCTAGAGCCATGATTTCGACCGATCGGCCCAATCTTTCCATCATCCCCGCGAAAGCGGGGACCCAGGTGTTTTATCGTCGAGCGCCAGGGGTTTCAGAAAAAGCCTGGGTCCCCGCTTTCGCGGGGATGATGGGTTTTGAGGACCGCGACTTGAAGTCGGTGTGCAACCTAGGCCGCCGACCATGATCCTGTCGCGTCGCCCCGACGTCGAACGCTTCCTCAAGGACCCGGGCGCCGAGATCCGCGCCGTGCTGATCTATGGCCGCGACCGCGGCGTGGTCCGCGACCGCGCCGACCAGCTGGCCAAGCGGCTGTTCGCCAAGCCCGACGACCCGTTCGACACCGCCCAGCTGACCGAGGGCGACCTCGACGCCAGCCCGGCCAAGCTGGAGGAGGAGCTGTCGGCCCTGTCGATGATGGGCGGCCGCCGCCTGGTTCGCCTGCGCCTGACCGGCGAGAAGGCCGGCCCCGACAAGTCAGCGGCCGAGGCCCTGGGCCGCCATGTCGACGGCCAGCTCAATCCCGACGCGATGTTCCTGATCGAGGCCGGGGCCCTGGGCCGCGAGTCCGCCCTGCGCAAGGCCGGCGAGAAGGCCGCCGGCTGCGCCACCATCCCCTGCTACGAGGACGAGGTCGGCGACCTGGCCCGGCTGACCCGCGAGACCCTGTCCAAGGACCGTGTCGGCCTGACCACCGAGGCCCTGGACCTGTTCGTCTCGCGCCTGCCCAAGGAGCGCGGCGTGGCCCGGGCCGAGATCGAGCGGCTGGCCCTGTACATCGGTCCCGGCAGCGGCGCCCAGGCGACGCCGGCCGACCTGGTCGACTTCCTCGGCGTCGAGCCGGAGGCCTCGCTGAGCGATGCGGCCATCGACGCCTTCGGCGGCCGGCTGGGTCCGGCCCAGGCCGGCCTGCGCCGGGCGGCGGCTGAGGGCGAGGGCGGTCCGGCGGCGGTCCGCGCCGTCGGCTATCACCTCGGCCGGCTGCGCCGCACCCTGACCCTGCACAAGAACGGCGCCGACCTCACCGCCGCGGCCAAGGCCTCGGGGGTGTTCTGGAAGAACGAGCGCGAGTTCCTGCGCCAGGCTCGGGCCTGGACCCTGGACGACCTGATGGCGGTGCAGGCCGAGGTCGTCGCCGCCGACCGCGCCTGTAAGACCGCCGGATCGCCCGATCAGCTGATCGCCGAGCGCCTGGCGCTGATGGTGGCCGGCAAGGCCCGCCGCCTCGGCCTTTAGGCCCGTTTTCGGGGCGATTCCGACCGTCGTCGGATTTTCCTAAAACACCTTTAAACCTAACGACTTAGGTTAAAACCACCTTGGGTTCTGAGTCGCCTAGGACGCGGGGCGTGGACTGAGCCCCGATTGTCGCCGCGCGATGCGTGCAGGCGGCGATTTTGGTGGGCGGTTTTCAGCCCGCGCCGCCGCCCGAGTCCGGTCCGCGGGTCAGCCGGATGCACAGGTCGTCGAGTTGCTCGAGGGTGGTGTAGCGGATCATCAGCGAGCCGCCGCCG
>JAQGIN010000404.1 GCA_028291125.1 Caulobacter sp. | reverse complement strand
TAGGCGGCGGCGATGGCGTCGGCCAGGGTGTCGGCGCGCGCCGGGCTGGCGACGCACACGCACGCGGCCGTCACGGCCAGAGCGGAAACCGTCGCCGACAAGAATCTTCCGTGGAGCACCGCGATATCCCTATTGGCGGGCCCTCGCCCGCGGCAGTTTCAAACCGACCTTTATGGCCTATTCAAGGAGTTTCCTAACGGTATGGTCCCAGGTCACGCCCTTGGCCGTCCACAGGTTTTGGGCGGCGGCGCCAAGGCTCATGGCGCGACTGGCGACCGACGTCAATTGGTCCAGCCCCTCGGCCACGGCCTGGGCCTCGGGCGCGGCCACGACGCCGGTCTCGGGCCCGACGATCTCCAACAGACCGCCGGAATCGCTGGTGGTCAGCACCGCCTTGCCGGCCGCGAAGGCCTCCATGGTCACATAACCCAGGGAGTCCTCGTCATAGGGCAGATAGGCGCAGGCCAGGGCTCCGTTGACCCAGGCGGCGATGTCCGCCCGCGGATGATAGCCGAACCGCAGATCCACGCGGTCGCCCAGGTCGTGGGCCTCGACCAGGGCCCGCAGGCGGTCGGCGTAGGCGAGGCTCTCCGGCGGCCCGGCGATCACCAGGCGCGGGCCGTTCGGCAGCAGGGCCAGGGCCTCGATCAGCAGGTGCTGGCGCTTGCCCAGCCCCACCCGGCCGCCGGCGAAGACGTAGTCGCCATAGGGGCCGCCGGTGAACAGCGCCGCGTCGTTGAGCGGCGGGTACAGCACTTCGCCCGCCACGCCGTTGAAGCGCGAAAGCCGGTCCTGGGTGACTGGCGAATTGCAGTAGATGCGCCGGCATTCGGAAAAGCCCTGGTTGTCGGCGGCGCGGATCGCCGCCTTCACGGCGCGGCCGGACTCGTCATCGCCCAGATGGCCCTGGCCGGCGACGTCGAGATCGTAGGCTTGGCGGAACTGGTGCAGCAGCCACAGCGCCTTGTCGGGGTGGGGGATCAGATAGGCCGGGAACTTCAGCCCGATCACCCGGTCGACATTGTGCAGCCTCAGGCCGCGGGCGATGAGGATTTCCTCGACCAGCCGCTCGGCCGGATCCCAGGAAAACGGCACGCGCAGCAGCTCGGCCTCGACGCCGGCGGTGGCGTTCAGCTGGGCGACCAGGTGGTCGGCCAGCTCCTCGGCCCCGCCGCGCTGGAACGGGGCGGCGTTGTTGACGACCAGAACCTTCATGCGGTGAGCCGGTTCACGACCGTCTCCCAGTCGATCTTCATCTCGGCGATGCGGTCGTGCGAGGCCGCGCCCATGCGGGCGGTGGCGGCCCGGTCGCGGTGCAGGCGGTCCATGGCCTGGGCCACGGCGCGGGGCTCGGGCGCGACGATCAGGCCGTTGCGGCCGTCCTCGACCAGCTCCAGCACGCCGCCGGAATCGGTGGTGGTCAGCACCGCCTTGCGGGCGTGGGCCCCTTCCAGCGACGGATAGCCGTAGCTGTCCTCGTCCTTGGGCAGATAGGCCACGGCCAGGGCCCCGGCCAGGATGTCGGCCTTCTCGTCCTCGGTGATCCAGCGGTCCTCGAACACCACCTTGTCGGCGACGCCGAGGCGGTCGATCAGGGTCTTCAGCTCGGTCGCGTGGTCGGGGCTGGAGGCCGAGCCGGCCAGGCGCAGCCTCACGCCGCTGGTGGTGTGGGCCATGGCCTCGATCAGCAGCGCCTGGCGCTTGTGGGCCTCCATGCGGCACACGGCCACCACCGCGTCGCCATAGCCGTCGTGGCGGAAGCGCTCGGGGGCGTGGATCGGCGGATACAGCGGCGTCGAGTCGATCCCGTTGAAGCGCTTGAGACGGTCGGAGACCACCTGGCTGTTGGTGAACACCGCCCGCGCCTCGCCGATCGCCTGGGTGTCCAGGGCGATCAGGCCGCGCCGAACCGCCTCGGTGTGGGCGGTCTTGGGCATGCCGTTATAGGGGCTGTCCCACAGATCGTAGAAGGCGCGGATATGGTGGATGAACCACAGCACCTTGTGCGGATGGTCGACGACATAGGCCGGCGGCCGAAAGCAGATCACCCGGTCGCAGCTCTGGGTCAGATCGACCAGCCGGTAGGCGGCGATCTGATGCATCATCTCGGCCGGATCCTCGACGAACGGCAGATAGAAGCGCTCCACCTCGTGGCCGGCCAGGCGCAGCTTCTCCTCCAGCCACTCGACGATGAAGCGCGCGCCGCCGTTGATGAACGGCACGAACGACGAGAGGAGGACGATGCGCATGGTCCGCCGTCAGGCCAGGATGGCGTCGAGGGCGTCGACGACCCGATCGATGTCGGCCTCCGACAAGCCGCCGTGGGTGGGCAGGTTGAGGCCGTCGGCGCCGCAGGCGTCGGCGTGGGGCATCGGGACGGAGTTCAGGCCGGCATAGGGCGGCAGGTGATGCATCGGGTGGAACACCGGCCGGGTCTCGATGCCCGCCGCGTCCATCTCGACGATCACCTGGTCGCGCGGCTTGCCGACCGCGGCGCCCAGGCGGACGGTGTACATCCAGAACACGTGCTCGGCCCACGGCTCGACGGCCGGCAGGACGACGCGGTTGCCCAGCCGCTTCAGCTTGGCGTCGTAGAGCTGCGCCACCCGGCGGCGCTGCGCCAGGTGGTGGTCGACGCGCTCCAGTTGGGCCAGGCCGATGGCCGCCTCGATATTGGTCATGCGGTAGTTGTAGCCGACCACCGGGAACCAGTAGCGGCGGGCCGGGTCCATGCCCTGGCCGCGGAACAGCCGCAGCTTGGCGGCCAAGGCGTCGTCGTCGGTGGTGACCATCCCGCCCTCGCCGGTGGTGATGATCTTGTTGCCGAAGAAGCTGAAGCTGGCGCAGTCGCCCAGGCCGCCGGTCATCTTGCCCTTGTAGCGCGCGCCCACCGCCTCGGCGGCGTCCTCGACCACGAACAGCCCGTGGCGGCGGGCGATGTCGCGGATCGGGTCCATGTCGCAGGGCTGGCCGTAGAGGTGCACCGGCATGATCGCCTTGGTGCGCGGGGTGATCAGCGCCTCGAGCCGGGCCGGGTCGAGGTTGAAGGTGGCCGGATCGTTGTCGACGAACACCGGCGTGGCCCCGCAATAGGTCACCGCATTGGCCGAGGCGATATAGGTCAGGCTGGGCACGATGACCTCGTCGCCGGCCGTGATCCCCAGCCCGACCAGGGCCAGGTGCAGGGCGGTGGTGCCGTTGTTGGTGGCGATGGCGTGCTTGACGCCGCAATAGGCGGCGAAGGCCTGCTCGAATTCGCCGATGAACCGCCCGGCCGACGAGATCCAGGTGGAGTCCAGGCATTCCAGCACATATTCGCGCTCGCGACCGTCGAGGACCGGGGCCGCCACCTGGATGCGCTTCTGCTCGTTATTGGCCAATGGCGGACTCCTTAGACACTGCGCACGATCCTGGCCGGCACGCCGATGGCGACCACGCGCGGCGGCACGTCGCGCACCACCGCCGCCCCCGCCCCGATCACCGCCCCCGCCCCGATCGTCCGGCCGGGGGTGACGCTGACCCCGACGCCCAGGAAGGCCTCTTCGCCCACCGTGACGCCGCCGGCCAGGGCGCAGCCGGGGCCGATATGGGCCGCTGATCCGATCACGCCGTCATGGTCGACGGACGAGCGGGTGTTGAGAATGGCCAGGTCGCCGACCACCG
>JAQGIN010000398.1 GCA_028291125.1 Caulobacter sp. | reverse complement strand
GGGCGCCGGCTCGGCCGACGCCACCTTGATCTCGGCCGTCGGGGCCAGGGCGGCCGGCGTGGCGGCGGGCGGGGGGGTCGAAGCGGCGGCGGTGGCCGGGGCCGTCTCGGCCGGGGCGGCGGCGATGGCGTTCAACAGGTCGGCGGCGGCGCCGGCGACGTCCGTCTCGGAGACGGCGACGAGGGCCGCGTCGAGGCCGGCGTCGGTCGAGGCGTCGAGGAGAGGGGCCAGCGGCGTGGGCGTCGGGGTCGGGGCGGCCAGGGCGGCCAGCATCGCCGCCTGGACCTGGGCGGCCAGGGCCTCGGCGGCCGCCTTGGAGCCGTCGTCGGTGACCGGGATGATGTCGGCGGTCGCGGCCGGCTTCGTCTCGCCGGGCGTCGCCGCCGTCAGCATGGCCAGCAGGGCCTCGAAGCCGCCGACCGCGCCGGAAGGCTCGGCGCCCGTGGCGGTCCCGGCGGCCTGGCCTGCGGGACTGGCGGGTGCTGTGGCGGCGATCACGGTCATGAGGACGGGGGTCTCATTGGCTGGACGCGGCCCCAGGACGGAGCGGCTTCGGTCGCCTCCCTCCCAGCAACGGACGGGCCAACTCGGTAAATCCCACTTAGTCGACTGAATTCTAACGGATTTCGAATTGGCGGTGGGCGGCCGTTACGGGGCGCCGCGGCGCTTTTTGCCGGGTCGAGCGCGGTCGAAAGGCCCTAGCTTGCCGGTCGCTCGACCGCCGTCGCGACTTGGCGCCCTATTTGCGCCGAGGGGGGTGTAGTCGCTGCGGCTCCGAACAACGAAATGCCTGTTAGTTCAACGACTTGATTGAATTTATCGGCCTTTCGCCCGCCCCGGCCCGGCAGTTTTCGCCGGGCAAGGGACAACGGTCGGCGCCGTGCTTTGCCGAGTTGAAGAAAGGGACGCCATGTCCTTGAACAGTGTGATGTCGACAGCGACCTCGGGAATGATCGCCGCCCAGACCGGGCTGCGGGTCACGTCCGACAATATCGCCAACGTCAATACGCCCGGCTATTCGCGCAAGAAGATCAGCCAGTCGAACCTGGTCGCCGGCGGCATGGGCGCCGGGGTCAATATCGACGCCATCAACCGGGTGACCGACCGTTACCTGACGACCGCCAGCCTCAACGCCGCCTCGGCGTCGGGACGCGCGGGGATCATCGCCGATGGGCTGGACAACGCCCAGGTGCTGTTCGGCGACCCGACCGGCGCCGAGGGCACCACCAGCTATTTCTCGCGGCTCGACGATATCTACGCCGCCTTCTCGGCCGCCGCCGACTCCCCGGCCGCGCCGTTGCTGCGCGACCAGGCCCTGGCCAACGTCAACACCTTCCTCAGCGAGTCCGCCCGCATCACCTCGGCGATCTCGCAGCTGGGCAAGGACGCCGACAGCCACATCAACGGCGAGGTCGCCCAGATCAACGACCTGCTCAAGCAGATCGACGCCCTGAACATCGACATCACCCGCGCCACCGTGGCCGGCGGCGACGCCACCGGATCGCAAAGCATCCAGAGCGGCCTGGTCGATCAGCTGTCGCAACTGATGAGCGTCCAGGTCGCGCCTCGCGCCAACGGCGGGGTGACCATCCGCTCCAACGAGGGCTACAGCCTGGCCGGCGAAGGCCCCGCGGTGCTGAGCTACTCGCCCTCGCCCACGGCCAACAGCGCCATCAGCATCGTTCCGGCCCTGTCCTCGGGCCCGCCGAAGGCGATGGTGATCACCGGCGGCGAGATCAAAGGCCTGCTGGACCTGCGCAACACCGAGCTGCCGAACATGTCGGATCAGTTGGGCGAACTGGTTTCGCGCGCGGCCGAACAGCTCAACGCCGCCGCCAACGTCTCGTCCTCGGTCCCGGCCCCCACAAGCCTGATCGGCCGCGACACCGGCCTGGACCTGGAGACGGCGGTCAGCGGCTTCGGCGGCCAGACCTATATCGCTCTCACCGACGCCAATAACGCCATCTCGCACCGGCTGAAGATCGACTTCACCGCCGGCACCTTCGAGCTCGACGGCGGCGGGCCGGTGGGCTTCAGCCTGGCGGTTCCCGGCGACTTCCTGGCCCAGATGAACGCCACCCTGGGCGGCGCCGCCACCGCCAGCTTCACCAACGGCGCCCTGACGGTGACCGGCCAGATCGAGGCGCCGAACACCACGCCGTACGGCGTGGCCTTCGCCGACGATCCCGCGCCGGTCCTGCCGGAGACCGCCGCCACCAAGATCGGCAAGGGCTTCAGCCAGTTCTTCGGCATGAACGACATCGTCCGCACCGCCGGCTATTCGCCCTACGAGACCGGCCTGACGGCCACCGACCCGCACGGTTTCACGCCGGGCGACACCATCACCTTCCGCCTGACCGACTCGGACGGCGGCGAACTGCGCGACGTCCAGATCACCATCCCCGCCGCCGGGACCATGCAGGACCTGCTCGACACCCTCAACGATCCGACCTCGATCATGGGGCTCTATGGCCAGTTCAGCCTGGGGTCGAAGGGCGAGATGACCTTCCGCTCGGCCGGCCCGACGCCCATCACCCTGTCGGTGGTGGGGGACCTGACCAAGCGCGGGACCGGCGGACCGACGATGAGCGCCCTGTTCGGCCTCGGCCCGGCCGAGCGCGCCAGCCGCGGCGGCCGCCTGAGCGTCAATCCGGTGGTCGCCCGCAATTCGGATCTCCTGCCGACCGCCAAGCTGGACCTGAACGCCGCCGCCGGCGTCCCCGCCCTGGCGATCGGCGATGGCCGCGGGGCCCTGGCCCTGGCCCAGGCCGGCGACTCCACGGCCTCGTTCTCGGCCTCCGGCGGAGCCGGGGCGGTGACCAAGACCGTGGCGCGCTACGCCTCCGACCTGAGCGGCGCGATCGCCCGGGCGGCGAACACCGCCAAGAGCCGCATGGACGCGGCGGACTCGGTGCAGACCGAGGCCACCAACAAGCGGCAGTCGCTGGAAGGCGTCAATATCGACGAAGAACTGGTCAATATGACCACCTATCAACAGGCGTTCAGCGCATCGGCGCGCATGATCCAGGCCGTCAAAGACATGTTTGACGCCTTGCTCGCCATGACGTGAGGATAGAGCGATGAACCGTATTTCCACCACCGGCAGCTACGCCACCATGACCGCCAACCTGTTGCGGGCCCAGGCCCGTCAGGCCGAGGTCGGCGAGCAGATCCAGACCGAGCGCTACGCCAGCGATCTGAAGGGCTACGCCAAGAACGCCGAGGTGCTGACCGCCATGCTCAGCAGCCGGGCCAAGATCGACGGCCTGGTCAGCCAGACCACCCTGGTCAACAACCGCCTCGACCTCCAAAACACCGCCATCACCCAGGTCATGGACGCCGCCCAGGGCGCCCGCATGGCCATTTCCAACGCCGTGGCCGCCAACAACGGCGCCAATATGATGGTCCAGCTGCAAGGCTTCCTCGGCGACGCCATCCAGGGCCTGAACGCCCGGGGTCCGGACGGCTACCTGTTCGCGGGCGCCCAGACCAACGTGCCGCCGACCTCGGCCACCACCATGGCCAGCATCTCGGCGGCGCCGAGCACCGCCTCGCTGTTCCACAACGATCAGTACATGATCACCAATCGCGTCGACCCGGCGACCTCGGTGGACACCGGCTTCGCCGCCGACAAGCTGGGGACCGACCTGTTCGACGCCTATAAGCAGGTCCAGGACTACGCCAACGCCAATCCCGGGCCGCCGGCGGCCTTTTCCGGCCAGCTGAGCACGCCGGAACTGACCTTCCTCACCGGCATGCTGGCGGTCTTCGACTCCGCCCATACCGGGCTGATCAGCGCCGGGGCGCAGAACGGCATGATCCAGAAGCGGTTCGAAACCGCCCAGGAGTCGCTGTCGAAACAGTCCGACACCTTGAAGGGCATGGTCGGCGGCATCACCGACGTCAACCTGGCCGAGGCGGCCACTCGCCTGGAGGCGGCGAAGGTCGCGGTCCAGGCCTCGGCCCAGGTGTTCACCGCCCTGCAGGGCTCATCCTTGCTGAACGTCCTGAAGTAATCCGCCCCGCGCCTCGCAAATTGGCCGCCTAGACGCTAAATAGGCGCGATGGACGCTGACTTCTCCCTTTCCGACCGCGCCGCGGCGGCCGCCCGCGAGGCCGTGGGCCTGCCGGTCGGCGCGCGCGTGGTCGCCGCCATGTCGGGCGGCGTCGACTCCACCGTCACCGCCGCCCTGCTGGCCCGGGCCGGCTATGACGTGGTCGGCGTCACCCTGCAGCTCTACGACCACGGCGCCGCCCTGCAGAAGAAGGGCGCCTGCTGCGCCGGCCAGGACATCATGGACGCCCGCGCGGCGGCCGACCGCCTGGGCATCCCGCACTACGTCCTCGACTACGAAAGCCGCTTCAAGGAGCAGGTGATCGAGGAGTTCGCCGACGCCTATCTGCGCGGCGAGACGCCGATCCCCTGCGTGCGCTGCAACCAGACGGTCAAGTTCCGCGATCTGCTCGACGTCGCCCGCGACCTCGGCGCCGAGGCCATGGCCACCGGCCACTACGTGCAGCGCGCCTTCGGGAACGGCGGCAACCGCCCGCAACTGCGCCGCGCCGCCGACCCGTCCAAGGACCAGAGCTATTTCCTGTTCGCCACCACCCGCGACCAGCTCGACTTCCTGCGCTTCCCGCTGGGCGGCCTGGAAAAGAGCGAGGTGCGCCGGGTCGCGGCCGAACTCGGCCTGGCCATCGCCGACAAGCCCGACAGCCAGGACATCTGCTTCGTGCCCGAAGGCAAGTACACCACCATCATCGACCGGCTGCGGCCGCACGGGGCCCTGCCGGGCGACATCGTCCATCTCGACGGCCGGGTGTTGGGCCGCCACGAGGGCGTCACCCGCTACACCATCGGCCAGCGGCGCGGCCTCAATATCGCGGTCGGCGATCCGCTGTTCGTGGTCCGCATCGACGCCGACAAGCGCCAGGTGATCGTCGGTCCGCGCGAGGCCCTGCTCACCGCCTCCCTGGCGCTGAAGGAAGGCAACTGGCTGGGCGCGCAGGATGGCCTCGAGGCCGCCGCGGCGGCCGGCCAGCCGGTGCTGGCCCGCGTCCGCTCGACCCGCGAGCCGGTGCTGGGCCGGCTGGCGATGATCGACGGCGCGCCGCACGTGGTGTTCGACGACAGCGAGGAAGGCGTCGCCCCCGGCCAGGCCTGCGTGCTGTACGACCCCGCCGACCCCGAACGCGTGCTGGGCGGCGGCTTCATCGCCTCGACCGTGGCGGCGGCGTTCGAGGTCGCGGC
>JAQGIN010000379.1 GCA_028291125.1 Caulobacter sp. | reverse complement strand
ACGGCTCGCTGATGGACGACGAGGCCATCGCCATGATGAAGGCCAAGGGGGTGTTCCTGGTCGCCGACATCTATGACGGCGACTGGATCGACGCCTATGGCAAGGCCCATGGCTGGCCGGCGCAGACCCTGCGCAAGAATTACGAGACCACCGAGGCCCAGCGCACGGGCTTTCGCAAGGCGGTGAAGGCCGGGGTCAAGATCGCCTACGGCACCGACGCCGGCGTCTATCCGCACGGCCTCAACGCCCGCCAGCTGCCCTACATGGTCAAGTACGGCATGACCCCGATGCAGGCCATCCAGTCGGCGACCACGGTGGCGGCCGAGCTGATGCGCAAGTCGGCCGATGTCGGCGGGGTCGGCCCTGGCCACTACGCCGACCTGATCGCCGTCGACGGCGACGCGCTGGCGGATGTCGGGGTGCTGGAGACGGTGGTCAAGGTGATGAAGGGTGGAGTGGTGGTGAAGGAGTAGGGGGCGAGTAGCCCTCAGCCGGTGTACCCTGCCACCCACCGTTCAGCGATCGCCCCCGCCTCGGCCGGGGTGAACACCGCATCGTCGAGGCACAGCTCCAGCCACAGGCCGTCGACGACCGCCGTCAGGCCGATGGCGGCCAGCCGCACCTCGGCCACGCCGCAGGCGCTCAGCAGGTCCTCCAGGCGTTGGCGATAGGCGGCGTAGGTGGCGCGGTGGATGGCGGCGATGGCCGGATCCACCTTCACCAGGCTCCAGAAGGCCAGCCAGGTGGCGAGCAGCTGCGGGTCCAGCACCGGTGGCGCGAAGCTGGCGGTCAGATAGGCGGCCAGCCGGGCGCGGGGCTCGGGGCCGGCGGCGGCCACGGCCGTCTCCAGCGCCGCGTCGATCCGCGCTCCGGTGGCGGCGTAGGCGGCGACGATCAGGGCGTCGACCCCGGCGAAATAGTGCCGCAGCAGGCCGGGCGAGACGCCGGCTTCCGCGCAGATGGTCCGCACCGAGGTCCCGGCGACGCCGCGCCGCGCCAGCACCCGGGCGGCGGCGTCGATCAGCGCCTGGCGGCGGACGTCGGCGGCTTCGCGGGTGAAGGCGGCGCGGGTCAATCCGCCCATCCCTCCGGCGCCCGCGTCAGCCGCGCTTCCGGAACCAACGCCCGCAGCTTGCGGCCGAAGCTTCGAAGGGAAACCTCGGTCTCCGCCAACGGCCCGGCGGTGAACGAGCGCGAGGCCATGCCCTGCTGCACGCGGGCCACCAGCGCCGTGTCCTCGGCGTTGACCTGGCGGTTGATGCGCCAGTTCAGATAGCGCGCCGCCGTCATCTCGCGCCTTGTGTCGGGCAGGGCGTAGGCGATCTCGCGGATCAGGGTCTGGGTGGCCGAGACCGGGATGAACTGCATGAAGTCGACCTGGTCGGGATAGATGTCGAAGGCTTGGTTGGGCCACAGCTTGAAATAGGTCCACAGCCGCTTGCGATCATCCGGCAGGTGCGGAACGTCGGGCAGCACCTGCTGATACATCCGCTCCGACGGATTGGCCGAGGGCTCCTCGATCAGCTGGCCCCACATCTTGTCGACCCACGGCTGCGCCTCCACCCCGTAGCCGCGGCCGAACAGCCGGGTCAGGCCGGGATGGGCGACGGGGATGTGCAGGCCGTCGGAATAGTTGTCGGAGATGTTCTTCCAGTTCACCGCCCGCGGCCGCAGGGTGACCCGGCCGATCGGCTGCAGCTCCTCGAACCGGTACGGCGCGATCTCGGCCGCGTACGGGGCCATCATCTCGGCGACGCTGGGGCCGTCCCCTTCCAGCCGCGCGAAGATGAAGCCGTGGAAGATCTCCAGCGCCACCGGCGGCAGGCGTTGGCGGTCCATCTCCAGGGCCGGATAGGTGTCGCGGTGCGGCACGCCGATCAGCCGGCCTTCGAGGTCGTAGGTCCAGGCGTGATAGGGGCAGACGATGCGGCCGCAATGGCCAGACGGGCCGTCGACCAGCCGGGCGGCGCGGTGGCGGCAGACATTGGCGAAGGCGCGGACCGCCCCGTCCTTGCCGCGCACCACCACCAGGCTTTCGCCGAGGAAGTCGAAGGTGTGGAAGTCGCCGGCCCTGGGCACGTCGTTCAGATGGCAGACGATCTGCCAGGACGGCCGCAGCACCTTGTCGCGCTCGGCGCGGAAGAACCGTTCGGAACCGTAGATCCAGCCGGGCAGGCCCCAGTCGGCGTCGGGGTCGGAGAGGGTCATGCGCGGCGCCCTCCGGAGAGGCCACGACCCCTCCCCCTTTGATGGGGGAGGGGCAGGGGTGGGGGTGACAGTGTCGGCGGGCCCAGGCGCGGCGGCGCCACATCCGGACGCGCTGTCACCCCCATCCCCGACCCTTCCCCCATCGAGGGGGAAGGGAGCTGATCCGCGCCCATCCTCACCGCCCCTGCAAGGCCAGCTTCAACGCCATCCCCGGATCGCGGTCGCGCAAGATCTCCCGCGCCGCGTTGCGCCCCGGATTGCCCGACACCCCGCCGCCCGGATGGGTCCCGGCTCCGCACATGTAGAGCCCCGGGATCGGCGCGCGGTGGCTGGCGTGGCCCAGCACCGGGCGGGCCGCCCACAACTGATCCAGCGACATGTGGCCATGCATGATGTCGCCGCCGACCAGGCCGAACTTGCGCTCCAGGTCGAGCGGCGACAGGATCGTCCGTCCCAGGACGGAGGCCTTGAAGTTGGGGGCCCAGGCGGTGACGGTGTCGATGATCAGGTCGGCGGCGGCCTCGCGTTCGTCGTCCCACGAGCGGCCATCGGGCAGGGTGGGGGCGAACTGCTGGCAGAACAGGCTGGCGACGTGCTGGCCCGGCGGGGCCAGGCTGTCGTCGAGGGTCGAGGGGATCAGCATCTCGACGATCGGGGCCTTCGACATCCCGAACGCCTTGGCGTCGCGGTAGGCGGCGTCCATGTAGTCGAGCGACGGCGACAGCACGATCCCGCACTGGTGGTGCTCGGCCGAGGCCACGCCGGGCAGGCAGGTGAAGTCGGGCAGCTCCGACAGCGCCACGTTCATGCGGAAGGTGCCCGAGCCGTTCTTGTAACCCTTGATCGCCTTGCGGAACGGGGCGGGCAGGGCCGCGGCCGGCACCAGCTTGTCGTACAGCAGGGCCGGATTGAGGTTGGACGAGACGATCGGGGCCAGGAAACGGCGGCCGTCGACCAGCTGCACGCCGGCGGTCTTGCCGCCTTCGACGATCACCGCCTCGACCGCCGCGTCGGTGAGGATCTCGACCCCCTGCAGCGCGCAGGCCCGGGCCATGGCCTGGGTGATCGCCCCCATGCCGCCGATGGCGTGGCCCCAGGCCCCCTTCTTGCCGTTCACCTCGCCGAAGGTGTGGTGCAGCAGCACATAGGCCGAACCCGGCGTGTCGGGGCTGGCATAGTTGCCAACCACGGCGTCGAAGCCGAAGGCGGCCTTGACCGGCTCGCTCTCGAACCAGCCGTCGAGGAAGTCGCGGGCGCTCTTGGTGAACAGGTCCAGCAGGTCGCGCTTGCGCTCGCGCGACAGCCCGGCCATCCGCCCGCCCTGGCGCAACAGCCGCAGCAGGCCGGGCAGGCCGTCGCCGAGATTGGGCGGGGTCTCCTGGGCCAGGGCCCGCAGCACGTCGCCGATCTCGTCGAGCATGGCGTAATAGGCCGGCAGGGCCTCGGCGTCCTTCTCCGAGAACTTGCGAAACTCCGCCTGGGTGCGCTCCAGGCCGCCGCCCAGCTTCAGATAGGTCTTGGCGTCGATCGGCAGGAAGTTGGAGATCGGCCGCTCGACGATGCGCAGGCCCTGGCCGTGCAGGTCGAGGTCGGCGATGACCTGGGAATTGAGCAGGCTGACCGTGTAGCTGGCCACCGAGTTGCGGAAGCCCGGATGGAACTCCTCGGTCACCGCCGCCCCGCCGACCACCAGCCGCCGCTCACAGACCGTCACCTTCAGCCCGGCCTTGGCCAGGTACCAGGCGCAGACCAGGCCGTTATGGCCGCCGCCGAGAATGATCGCGTCGCGGATCTGGGGATCGGCCATGGTTCGTCTCCCGAGCGGGAGACCAGATTGCTATACGATCGTAAAACAGTAAAGCCCTCCGGTCCGAACCGACTGGGCTAGTCCCACCCCGTCCGTCTTCCCGGCGAAGGCCGGGACCCAGATGGAAGAGCGCCGGCGTGGGCTCCAGGGGCTCAGCGCTAATCCAACCCGCTTCCCCGCTTCGGGATCTGGGCCCCGGCCTTCGCCGGGGAGACGGGAAACTGGAATCGAGTGCGGACCTAGGCGTCAGACCCCTTAGCCCCGGGCGGCCGACAGGATCGGGCCGGCGTCCGGGGCTTGCACCAGCACCACTGTCTTCAGCCCGGCCGCCGGGGCGGGCAGGGCGTAGGTCGCCGCCGCGCCGCTCCAGCCGCCCAGCCGGGTCAGCTCGCGGACGACGTTCTTGTGCGGCAGGGTGCGGCCGCCGTTCTCGCCGCGCTGGATCGGCACCTGCACGATCCGCGGGTCGTAGCGCAC
>JAQGIN010000372.1 GCA_028291125.1 Caulobacter sp. | reverse complement strand
AGCTTGCCGATCGACACCGGCTTCCAGCCGTCGTGCTGGCTGGGATAGATCCAGGCGGCGGTCAGGGTGCCGAGGTTCTCGGCGAACCAGATGAACAGCGCCACCAGCCCGGCCCCCAGCAGGAACGGCATCCGGCGGGCCGTGCGGTCTGGCGTGAACAGGAACCAGGTGCGGCCGAACAACACCACCGACAACACGAACAGGCCCAGGCGGATGTCGGGCAGATAGTGGTGGGTGAAGAAGTTGGCGTAGGCCAGGATCGCCAGCGCCCAGGTGCTCCAGACCGGCGGGTAGCGCACGAAGACGACGTCGAACAGTCGCCAGATGCGGGCGATATAGCTGCCGATGCAGGCGTACATGAAGCCGCTGAACAGCGGCACGCCGCCGATCCGCAGCAGGCTGGGCTCGGGATAGATCCAGCTGCCGTGGGCGGTCTTGAACACCTCCATGATCGTGCCGACCACGTGAAAGATCAGGATCACCGCCGCCTCGTCCCAGCGCTCCAGCTTCAGGGCCAGCAGCGCCGCCTGGATCGCCACCGAGGCCAGCACCAGGAAGTCGTAGCGGGCCAGCGGCGCGTCGTGCGGCCACCACAGCTTGGTGGCGACCAGCAGGGCCAGCATCGCCCCGCCGAACAGGCAGGCCCAGGCCTGTTTGAGGCCGAACAGCAGGAACTCGTAGGCCCAGCCGTTGAGGCGCGACCGGTCAGCCCAGGGCCGCGCCCGGACGTCCAGCGCCGCCACCCCGGCCTTGATGCGATCCTTCAAATTCATCGAATCCCCGCTTTCCGAACCTAGCGCCCGGCGGGGGATCCGCGCCATATGGAAGCCATGACCGACGCCCTGTTCCCGACCGCGCCCGACAAACACGCCCTCGAACGCGGCGCCGCCCTGGCCCCGCGCTTCGACGCCGACGGCCTGATCGCCGCCATCGCCCAGGACGCCGACGACGGCGAGATCCTGATGCTGGCCTGGATGAACGCCGAGGCGCTGAAGCTGACCATCGACACCGGCCAGGCCCACTATTTCAGCCGCTCGCGCAACGCCCTGTGGAAGAAGGGCGAGACCAGCGGCCAGGTGCAGATCGTCGTCGAGCTGCGGGTCGACTGCGACCAGGACGCCGTGCTGCTGAAGGTGCGGCCGCAGGGCGACGGCGGCGCCTGCCATGTCGGCTTCCGCGCCTGCTTCTACCGGGTGCTCGAGGACGGCCGGCTGGTCGAGCGGCCGTGACCACCGCCCAGGCCCTGCTGACCTTCTGCGTGGCGGCGGGCCTGCTGACCCTGACTCCCGGCCTCGACACCGCCCTGGTGCTGCGCACGGCGGCGTCCGAAGGCCGCCGGCGCGCCGGCCTCGCCGCCCTCGGCATCGGCCTGGGCTGCCTGGTCTGGGGCGCGGCCGCCGCCTTGGGCGCGGGCGCGCTGCTGGCCGCCTCGCACACCGCCTATGTCGCGCTGAAATGGGCGGGGGCGGCCTATCTGCTGTGGATCGGCCTCAACCTGCTGCTGAAGCCGCGCGCGCGGTTCGAGCCGGGCGCCGCGGCCGCCGTGGCCGGCGGTGATCTGGCCGCCCTGCGCCGCGGCCTGCTGACCAATCTGCTCAATCCCAAGGTCGGGGTGTTCTACATCTCGTTCCTGCCGCAGTTCGTGCCGGCCGGGGCCGATCCCGCCGCCTTCGCCTTCGGCCTGGCGGTGATCCACGTGATCATGGGCCTGGCCTGGGCCGCCGGCCTAATCGCCGCCACCGCCCCGCTGGCCGGTCTGCTGCGCCGGAGCGCTGTGGTGCGGTGGCTGGACCGGGTGACCGGGGCGGTGTTCGTGGGGTTCGGGCTCCGGCTGGTGCTGGACCGGCGGTAGGCTTGCCCCCACCGGACCGCTGCGCGGTCGTCCGCCCCCCAGAGGGGGCGGAGTTTCGATGAGCCGGCCCGCCAAACTCTTCCCCCTCTGGGGAGGAGGGCCGCAGGCCCGGAGGGGGCGAGTGAGCCCCTACCCCTCGACCACCGCCTTCACCCCGCCGTCCTCGGCCGGGGTGACCACGAAGGTCTTCAGCACGCTGGTGGTGTAGTTGGTGTCGACGATGGTCGAGACCGCCACCAGCTCGCCCTTGGCCTGGCCGTGGCTGAGGGTCAGCAGCACGAAGCCCTTGGCGCTGGGATGGCTGTACTTGACCTCCTTGTTGCGGGCGACGAAGGCCTCGCCGATCGGCGCGCCGGGCATCAGGTCGCCATAGCCGGGCGAGGTGACCCCGGTGGCCCCGAACTCGGCCGCCACCCGGCTCTTGCCGGCCTCGTCCCACAGCTCGTTGACCCAGAACATGTGGCTGTCGCCCGACAGCACGATCGGCCGGGCCTTGGAGGCCTTGAAGATGTCGTAGACCCGCTCGCGGTCGGCCGGATAGCCGTCCCAGGCGTCGAGATTGGACGGGATGTCGTAGGCCGACATGGCGATGCCGCGCTCCACCCGGGTCTTGGCGTAGGCCGGCAGTTGGGCGATCAGGGCGTCGTACTTGGCCGGCTCCATCACCGCCTTGAGGTTCGGCGACGCCACCCGGGCCATGACCACCTGGTTGCCGAGGATCTGCCAGGCGGTGCCGGCCTTCATCGAGGCGTCGACCTCGCGGGCCAGCCACTGCTCCTGGCCCTCGCCCATCATCCGCCGGGTCGGATCGCGCCACTTGGCGGTGAAGGCCGCGATGTCGGGCTTGCCGTCGACGATCGGCAGGTCGTCGTCATAGTCGAGCTGCTTGGTGCGCGCCGTCAGCCGGGTCTCGACCATCAGCAGACTGGCGACGTCGCCGAACTGGAAGGTCCGCCAGGTGGCCTCCTTCAACCCGCCGGCGGCCGGCTCGCGGATCGGCATCCATTCGTAATAGGCCTTCAGCGCCGCGGCCTTGCGCGTCGCCCAGTCGCCCTCGGTGGCCGGGGTGTGGTTCTCGGCCCCGCCCTGCCAGCTGTCATTGGCGGTCTCGTGATCGTCCCAGACCACGATCCATGGAGCCCGGGCGTGGGCCGCCCGCGAGCCCGGATCGGTCTTGTACAGGGCGTGGCGGCGGCGATAGTCGGCCAGGGTGACGATCTCGTGCGGCGGGTCGGGCATGCGCCGCGCCGCCACCTTGGAGTTCATGCCGTAGTCCTTGGGACCGCCGCCATATTCGTAGATGTAATCGCCCAGGTGCAGCACGGCGTCGACCCGCGGCAGCTTGGCGATGGCGTCATAGGCGTTGAAATAGCCGTTCGGATAGAGGGTGCAGGACACCACCGCCAGCACCACGTCCGCGGTCGGGCCGGTGGGCAGGGTGCGGGTCTGGCCGACCACGGCCGGGCCGACGGCCTTGCCGCCGCGGCTCTGGCGGAAGCGGTAGAAATAGGCCGCGCCCGGCTTCAGCCCCTGGACGTCGACCTTCACCGTATAGTCGCGGCTGGCGTCGGTGGTGGCCTGGCCCTGCTTGACGATGGTCTTGAAGGCGGCGTCGGTGGCGACGTCCCAGCGCACGCCCACCGGCCGCGTGGTGGCGGCGGCCGGGGTGACCCGGGTCCACAGGATCACCCGGTCCCGCAGCGGATCGCCGGACGCCGCGCCATGGTCGAAGCGCGCTTCGCCGGCATAGAGGCCTCGAGGCGCGGCCGCGGTGGCCGGACTGGCGGCGCCGAAGCCCAAGAGCGCCAGCGCGCTGCGTCGATCAATCGTCATATGTCCGTTCCCCGAGGGCGGCGTCGCCATTCCGCGCGTTTAGAACCAGTCGACAACAGGAGCATGACGAATGTCCAGCGAAGGCCTGCACGCGCCGCGCGAAAAGCCGCGGCGCGAGACGCTGAACAAGCCCTACGCATCACCACGCTGATCGAGGAATTGGAGGCAGGCTAGGGGCCGGGCCCGGAGCGGCGGCCATGAGCGAGGTGGTGCGAATGGCGCGCATCGACTATCCCCTCCGGACGTGCAAGCTCGGTTCTCAGGGACGAGCCGTTAAGCAGGCCTCATGTCCGTAGCGCGACGGCGGGGTGACGGAGCCGTGAAACCCCTGGATGCATCCGATCGAGGACGATAGCGACGAGATCGCCTTCGACGCCGAGTTCGACCCGCTGGTCGAACCGCTCGAACCGGCCGTCCGCGTCGTCGAGATGACCGCCGAGGAGGCCGGCCAGCGGCTCGACAAGGCCCTGGCCGCGCGCATCGCCGACCTGTCGCGAGCCCGGCTGCAGGCCCTGATCGGCCAGGGCCTGGTCAGCCGCGACGGCAAGATTCTGACCGATGGCGCCGCCAAGGTCGCGGCCGGTCTCCATCAGGTGCTGATCCCGGCGGTCGTCGCCGCCGACCCGCAGCCGGAGAACCTGTCGCTGACGGTCTTGTTCGAGGACGAATATCTGATCGTCGTAGACAAGCCGGCCGGCATGGCCGCCCACCCCGCGCCCGGAACCTACAGCGGCACCCTGGTCAACGCCCTGCTGCACCACTGCGGGGCCAGCCTGTCGGGCATCGGCGGCGTCGCCCGGCCCGGCATCGTCCACCGCCTCGACAAGGACACCTCCGGGGTGATGGTGGCGGCCAAGACCGACGCCGCCCACCAGGGCCTGTCGGCGCTGTTTTCCACCCACGACATCGACCGGGTCTATCTGGCCCTGACCCGCGGCGCGCCGCACCCCCGCGCCGGCACGATCACCACCCGCCTGGGCCGCTCGCCCGGCGACCGCAAGAAGATGGCGGTGCTGAAGACCGGGGGCCGCGAGGCGATCACCCACTACCGGGTGGAGAAGATTTATGGCCCGGAAAAGAAGCCGCTGGCGGCCCGGGTCTCGTGCCAGTTGGAGACCGGCCGCACCCACCAGATCCGCGTCCATCTCTCCAGCCTGGGCGCGCCGTGCCTGGGCGATCCGGTCTATGGGGCCGGGGCGCCGGCCGCGCCGGTGCGGGCGGCGATCGCCCTGACCGGTTTCCACCGCCAGGCCCTGCACGCGGCGGTGTTGGGCTTCGTCCACCCGATCACCGGGGTCAAGCTGCGCTTCGAGACGCCGCCGCCGGCCGACATGGCCGCCCTGGAAGCCGAACTCGCCGCCCTGTAACGCCGCCGGCTTGCGAAGCCGCAACAAAACGGCCCTAATTGCGCGCCCCGCCGGGTCTAGTATCGGGTGTCGGAGGATTCCATGCTCGCACGCCCGCTTTTCGCCCTCGCCCTGGCCTCGGCCGCCCTCGCGGGGCCGGCCCTGGCCCAGACCGCCGACGAGGCGCCGGTGAGCACCGCCGCCAACAAGACCCCGGCCAGCAGCCAGACCCTGACCGCGCCGGCCGTCCCGGCCGTCGCCACCCCGGCCGCGTCGCGGCCGATGACCACCGACGAGCAGATCGCCGCCTATCTGGCCACCTCCCCCGCCCTGGCCCCCGAGTCCGACGGTCCGGTCGGCGTCACCGCCGCCGGCCCCGCCGAGGAGCCCAAGCGCCAGATCCACGGCTCGATGGGCGCGACGATCGGCAGCGGCGGCTATCGCAGCGGCTATGTCTCGACCCTGATCCCGCTGGGCGAGAACGGAACCCTGGGAATCGCCGTCGAACAGACCGATTTCGGCAATAATGTCGTCTATGGCCGCGGCTACGGGCGCGGTCTTGGCCACGGCTACGGCGGCTATGGCGGTTACGGCGGATACGGCGACGGCCTATGGGGCGGACGCGGCGGCCGTCAGAGTTCGGTGGCCGTCTCCCTGGCCCTGGGCGGCGGCGACCGTGACGCTGTGCCGCAAGGCTGCGCGCCCGGCGGCTTCCGGGGAACCGACGGCCGCTATGTCGAACCGCTGTGGGTGACGCGCATGCGCGGCGACGACCACCTGTGCGACACCGCCCTGGGACGTTGATCCCGGCGCCGATCGACCCTTCGCCAACCGCTCCGACGTTCGCTGAAGTTTAACGGCTTGCCGTCATTGGTGCTTCATCGTGGACCTTGGGCGTCAGCATGCAGCCGGACCTTAGCGCGTACTTCCACCCGGCGACGGGGACCGTGACCTATCTGCTCGTCGACCCGGCCACCCAATTGTGCGCCATCATCGATCCGGTCCTCGACTACGATCCCGAAACCGGCGCCACCGCCACGGATTCCGTCGACCTCATCATCGCCGAGATCCGCCGGCGCGATCTGGGCCCCACCTGGATACTCGAAACCGGCCTGCACACCGGCCACCTGTCGGCCGCCGGCCACCTGAAATACGAGACCGGCGCCTCGATCTGCATCGGGGCCGGCGTGACTGCCAGCCTGAAGCGCTTCGCGCCGGGCCTGGGGGCCACCGAGGTCGATCAGGACGGCTGGGATTTCGATAAATTGGCCAAGGACCGCGAGTCCCTGCCGATGGGCGGACTGAAGATCGTCGCCGTGCCGCTGGCCGGGCGACTGCCCGGGTCGATGGCCTATCGGGTCGGCGACCGGGTGTTCATCGGCGACGCCCTGCTGATGCCCGATCGCGGCGCCGGGCGTTGCGACCTGCCCCTGACCAACGCCGGCGCGCTGTACGACACCCTGCGCGGCCTGTTCACCCTGCCCCCGGCCACCCGGCTCTATACCGGCCTCGACCGCGTCCACCGCCGCGAGCCGGCCTGGGAATCCACGGTGGCCGAGCAGAAGGCCGGCAACATCCAGCTGCGCGACGGCGTCAGCCGCGAACGCTTCATGGCCATGCGCGCCGCCGCCGACGCCGCCCAGCCGCCGCCGGCCGAACGCGCCGCCGCCCTGCAGGTCGCCATCCGCGCCGGCCGCCTGCCCGCCGCCGGCCCCAACGGCGAACGCTTCAAGCGCGTCGATATCCGTTCTCTTTAAAAACGGACTTGATTTCCGGGCCGCCCCGTCGGCTAATGCTTCGTGCGCGAAGCATTAGGAGCGACCATGGCCGAGGATCTCAGCGCCGCCTTCACCAGCCGCCAGGCCGGCCATCTGCCCGACCATCTGGGCCTCGAATGGCTGGAGGTCAGCCGCGAGCGGGTGCGCGGCCGTTTCGACGTCAAGCCGCACCACATGGCCCCCAATGGCTTCTTGCACGCCGCCAGCCTGGTCGCCCTGGCCGACTCCGCCTGCGGTTATGGCTGCATCACCAACCTGCCGGAGGGGGCCAACGGCTTCACCACCATCGAACTGAAGTCGAATTTCCTGGGCACGGTGCGCGACGGCGGCGTCGCCTGCGAGGCCAAGCTGCAGCACGGCGGCCGCACCACCCAGGTCTGGGACGCCGTGGTCACCGCCGAGGCGACCGGCAAGACCCTGGCCCTGTTCC
>JAQGIN010000360.1 GCA_028291125.1 Caulobacter sp. | reverse complement strand
GCGCCAGATGCGGACTCAGCGATCGTTCCAAGAACTGGACCTTCAGAAACGCCAGAGCCCGAGAAATAGGGATTGGACCGATACCTACGGATGCAAGTTTCCAGCAGGCGTGACCGCACCGCGTTCGCTCTTTGGTCTAACTAAGCGATCACCGTAGCCGCACCGCTCTAGCTGCCCGTGCGTGATCCATCATGGACGAGGTCGTCTGCGATCAAATGGCCTGTGGTGATGGTGACCCAAACAGCGCGTTGTTCCCAAAACAAGCATCAGCGTGGAGTTCAATTTTCTTGCGGCCTTTGCCCTGCCAGCCACCTCAAGCTAGCTGGTAACCTGCCCAAAGGGTCGGAGATGACAATGCTGCGGATGAATTGCCTCAAACGCATTCCACACGCCGCCTTGGCGGGCCTGCTGCTCATAGTCTCGCCCGCCGCGGCCCAGGACACCCAGTATTCCACCTTCCCGTGGTTCAAGCAGAACATGGTCGTCGGACCGCGCTGCTTCACCTATCCCGAGCCCTGGGAAGGTCCCTTCACCGCCTGCACCGAGGCCGACCATCAGGCCTGGTTGGCGGATGTGACTCGCTGGCGCGCCGAGCGCCGGATCCGCGTCGGCCTGGACGTCTCCCGCTATGAAAAGCCCGAACTGGTCTGGAGCCAGAAGGCCTTCATGCAGGCCCAGGCGATGATGGAGGACCGCTACCTCTACGATCCGGTCGCCGGCCACTACACGGTGGACCGCTATCTCAACGACTTAGTCGAACGCTTCGGCGGGATCGACGCGGTGCTGCTGTGGCCGGACTATCCCAACCTCGGCGTCGACGCCCGCAATCAGATCGACATGATCCACGCCCTGCCCGGCGGGCTCCCGGGCGTGAAGGCGATGATCGCCGACTTTCATCGCCGGGGCGTCAAGGTGCTGTTCCCGATGATGATGTGGGACCAGGGCACGCGCGACCCCGGCGCGCCCTGGCCCGAGGCCCTGACCAGGCTGATGATCGAGATCGGCGCCGACGGCATGAACGGCGACACCCAGGACGGCGTGCCGCTGGCCTTCTCCCTAGCCGCCGAGCGCCAGGGCAAGGTCCTGGCCTTCCAGCCCGAGGGCGTCGTCCACGACGAGCAGCTGGCCTGGAACGTGATGTCCTGGGGCCAGTACGACTTTGGCTTCGTCCCCAAGGTCGACCGCTATCGCTGGCTGGAGCCGCGCCACATGGTCAACATCTCCGACCGCTGGAACCGCTCCAAGACCGATGACCTGCAATACGCCTTCTTCAACGGCGAGGGCTGGGAGAGCTGGGAGAACATCTGGGGCATCTGGAACGGGATCACCCCGCGCGATGGCGAGGCGACGCGGCGGGTGGCGACGATCGAGCGCGGCGTCGCCCCGTTCCTGACCAGTCCGGACTGGGAGCCGTTCTATCCGATGACCCGTTTCGGCGTGTTCGCCAGCCGCTGGCCAAGGGACGGAGCCGAGGTCTGGACCATCGTCAACCGCAACGAATACGACGTCGACGGCCGGCAGATGAAGGTGGCCGACGCGCCGGGGCGGCGCTGGTTCGACCTCTATCACGGCGTGGAGCTGAAGCCGGAGCGGGAGGGCGACAACGCCTGGCTGTCGTTCCCGGTCGAGGCCAAGGCCTATGGCGCGGTGCTGGCGATCGAGGGTGAACCGGACGCGGCGACGCGCGACCTGATGGCGCGGATGAAGGCGATGACCGCCAAGCCCCTGGCCGCCTTCTCGGCCGAGTGGAAGCCGCTGCCGCAAAGGATGGTCGAGGTCGCCCCGACCCGTCCGGCCGCGACGACGCCGGCCGGCATGGTCGAGATCCCCGCCGGCGACTTCCGCTTCCAGGTGCGCGGCCTGGCGGTGGAGGGCGGCAATGGGGCCGGCGTCGACGTCGCCTATCCGTGGGAGACCGCGCCGCGCCGTTTCCACGACCACCAGATGACGATCAAGCGGTTCTTCATCGACCGCACGCCGGTGACCAATACCCAGTTCAAAGTCTTCCTCGACGCCACGCGCTATCGCCCGAAGGACGACTTCAACTTCCTCAAGGACTGGACCGGCGGGACCTATCCTCAAGGATGGGCCGACAAACCGGTGACCTGGGTGTCGCTGGAGGACGCGCGGGCCTACGCCGCCTGGGCCGGCAAACGCCTGCCGCGCGAATGGGAGTGGCAGTACGCGGCCCAGGGGACCGACGGCCGGGCCTATCCCTGGGGCGAGGCCTGGAACCCCGACGCCGTCCCCACGCCCAATAGGACCCGGGCGCTGGCCGCGCCGGACGCCGTCAACGCTCATCCGGCCGGCGCTAGTCCGTTCGGCGTGCTCGATATGGTCGGCAACGTCTGGCAGTGGACCGACGAGCACCAGGACGACCACACCCGCGCCGCCGTCTTGCGGGGCGGTAGCGGCTACCAGCCCCAGGGCTCGCTTTGGTACTTCCCCCAGGCCTATCGCAACGACCAGCACGGCAAGCTGCTGCTGATGGCGCCGAGCAAGGATCGGGCAGGAACGATCAGCTTTCGCTGCGCGATGGACGCCGGCTAACGAGGCCGCCTGCGTGTTTCGTGAGCGTCCGGTTCAACAATCTGGCGCGGGGCAAATGCGCCAGAAGCATGCGTAATCGGGCGGACCTGCGAAGGATCAAGCTCCCCATTAAGGTCTCGGTTTTCAGCCGAGACGAAGGGAGACGACGATGTTCTACGCTGCGTTGGATGTG
This sequence comes from Caulobacter sp., assembly GCA_028291125.1. Lineage (GTDB taxonomy): Bacteria > Pseudomonadota > Alphaproteobacteria > Caulobacterales > Caulobacteraceae > Caulobacter. The sequence goes on along the minus strand of JAQGIN010000360.1, from coordinate 10,248 downwards.
TCGCTGCGGTCCGTGGCGATCTGCATCATCGATCAGGATGGCAAGGTGCGGCTCGAGCGATCCGTGCCCTCCGAGGTTCCGGACCTCGTCCGTTGCCTGCGCGAGTTCGGAGAGCCGATCCACCAGGTCGGCCTGGAGGCCGGCACGCTCACACAACATCTCACCTATGGCCTGACGGAAGCCGGCTTCGATGTGGTGTGCATGGAGGCGCGCCAGGTGGCCGCGGCGTTGTCGGCCATGCGCAACAAGACCGACAAGCACGACGCCCGCGGCATCGCCCAGATCCTGCGATCAGGCTGGTACAGCCGGGTGCATGTGAAGAGCGTCGAAAGCCACCACCTGCGCGCCTGCTCTCTTGCCGCAAGGCCATGCAGCGCAAGTGCATCGACCTGGAGAACGAGATCCGCGGACTGCTGAAGATCTTCGGCGTGAAGCTGCCGCTGCGGCTGTCGCGCGGCGGCTTCGACATCGCCGTGCGCGACACCATCGAGAGCGATCCGGCGCTGAGCCATGCCTTGCTGCCGATGCTGCAGGCCAGGCGCGCACTCTTCGACACCTTCACCGAGCTCGATCGCCGCGTCCGCAAGGCCGCCCACGCCGATCCGGTCTGTCAGCGCTTCATGGGCGTGCCGGGTGTGGGCGAGATCACCGCGCTTAGCTTCAAGGCCGCCGTCGACGACCCTGCCCGCTTCAAGAGCTCGCGCACCGTCGGCGCCCACTTTGGCCTGACGCCTAGACGCTTCCAGTCCGGAGAAAAGGACAACCCTGGCCGCACCTCCCACGCCGGCGACACCGACGTGCGCGCCACGCTCTACGCGGCCGCCAACGCCATGCTGATGCGCTCCATTACCTGGTCCAGCCTCAAGGCCTGGGGCGTGCGGCTGATGAAGACCAAGGGGCGCCGGCGCGCCATCGTCGCCGTGGCCCGCAAGATCGCTGTCGTCCTGCACCGCATGTGGGTCGATGGCTCCGACTTCCGCCTGGGATCGGAGGCTGCGGCATGACCTGACCCTCACTGCCCACCCTCAGATCCTGGCCGGATCGTCCCATGCGGACGACGGGATGGATGAAGCCGAAAATGTCTGCTGCACCTTAGAGTGCGCCCAGAAGCAACGGTTCTCCAGACCCTGATCCCATGCATGCGTGCAGCGGCTCCGCTCGCAAGGAGCCATCAGACTGCGAAGAGAAGCGTGACCCGCGTGAACGACCCTGGCCGCTAGATCAACGAGCTTGACCCCGATGCCCGATTAGAGAAGCGGATGTTCAGGACAGAGCCGAAAGCAGACTCTCAGCCGTCCTACTCTCTGAGCTCGCACGGCTTTGCCAGCAACAGGCGTTGCTAGCGAATGACCGGCCGCGCAAGCAAGCCGCCGTCCACGCCATAGCCCGAGCCGGTGACGAACGACGCCGCGTCGCTGGCCAGGAACGCCGCTACCTCGGCCACCTCGGCCGGGATGGCGAAACGGCCCAGGGGGATCTGTTCCTCCCAAGCGGCGCGGCGCTCGGCCGACAGTCCGCCCACCAGGGGCGTGTCCGTCATGCCCGGCAGCACGGCGTTGCACCGGATCGGCAGGCCCGCGGCCGCGCAGGCGGCGCTGACGGACTTGGTCAGCTGCAGGACGGCGGCCTTGGCCGCGCCGTAGGCCGCCAGGGTGGCGCTGGGAGACAGGGCGGCGGTGGAACTGAAGTTGACGATGGCGCCGCCACGATCGCCCATGACCTTCATGGCGAACTGGCAACCCAGCAGCGTACCCTCGACATTGACCGCGAACACCGCGCGCCAGGCCGCCAGGCTCACCTCGCCGACCCCGGCGGGACTGCCGTCGTGACTGATCCCGGCGGCGTTGATCAGGACATCGAGGGTGGGGAGGACAGCCGCTGCGGCGTCCCAGTCGGCCGCCGACGTCACGTCGAGTTCCAGGGCCCCGGTCGCGCCGAGTTCGGCGGCGCGGGCCTGGGCGGCGCCGGGCCGACGGTCCGCGACCCAGACCGTCGCACCGTTCCGGACCAAGAGCGCGACGGTGGCGGCGCCGATGCCGGAGGCCCCGCCGGTGACCAGCGCCGTCTTCCCCAGGAACCGCATCGCCAACTACACGGCCTCTTCATCCGCCGCCGGCCGTGGCGCCAGGGGCAGGAGTAGCAGGATCGCCACGCCGGCCAGAATGCCGACAGCCGAAATGATCAAGGCGAGGCCATAGCCCCCACGCTCGGCGATTAGCGAAATTAGCAAGGGGCTAAGGCCGCCCCCGACGATCAAGCCGCCATAGGCCAGGCCATAGAGACGGCCAAAGCTCGCCAAGCCGAAATAACGCGAGATCATGTAGGCCAGAATATCGAGCTCGGCGCCGATGGTCAGTCCGATGGCGAGGGCGGCGACGGCGATCAGGGCCGGCGTATTGGTCAGCAGGATCAGGCAGCCAAGCGCGGAAATGACGAAGGCGACAGCGGCCACATGCTGGGCTCGAAAGCGATCAAGCGCCACGCCGGAACTCAGACGTCCCGTCAGCACGGCCAGGCCGATCAGGGACTGCACCTTGGCCGCGCTCGCCGTGCTGAAGCCCCGCTCGTGCAGCAGGCTGATCATGTGCAGGAGATAGCCGCCGCCAAACAGGGCCGGGGCGATGAACCCGGCGAAGATGGCCCAGAAGATCGGCTGGCGCAGCGCCCGCCAGTCGCCACCGGCATGGCGTTGGCCGCCGGTCGGCGCGGGGACGCTCTTAAGATCGCTTCGGATCAGCAAGGCGCCCGCGCCGCCGAGAACCAGAACGATCATCGAGAGGCCGAAATAGGCGGTTCGCCAACCAAGCTGGCCAATGAGCCAGTTGGCCCAGATCGGTCCGCTCATGGCCATCAGGCCCAGGCCGCTGATCATCATGCCCAGCGCCAGGCCGCGCCCGCGATCAAAGCGGGCCGTGACGATCCGCGCGAAACCCGGCGGCGTGGTGCCAACCCCAAGCAGACCCAGGATCACCGTGGCGGCGGCGAAGACGGCCAGGCCGTATCCCGCCGACGCCCCCAGCAGGGTGAAGCCGATGGCTTCGCCCACGATCGCCAGGCCGATGACCCGCAACGCGCCGAATCGGTCCATCGCCATGCCCGCGAAGGGCGCGGCCACGGCCACGGTCGCCGACAGCAGGAAGGTGGCGAACGAAAGCTGGGTCCGCGTGAACACCCCATCGCCGGTCAGGGCGGCGAAGAACGCGCCGCCCGTATAGGCCTGCAGACCGATCGTTCCGATCGAGGCGGCCAGGGTGCAGCCGGCCAGGGCCCGCCAGTGCGTCTTGAACTCGCTGGCGCGATTGGCCCCCACGGTCATCCTCCCCCGCCCTTCACTCAAAACCGATACTCGCCCGACAGGCCGATGACCCGCGGCTTGTTGAGACCCACCTGCGGGTAGCTGAACGTGATCGCCGCGGTGTTGATGATGCGCTCATTGGTCAGGTTGGTGCCAAACAGCGAGAAGGACAGACGACTATCGGGCGTGTGCGCCGTCAAGCGCGCGCCCAGTTCGCCGCCCGCGCCGTCGAACCAGGGCTGATCGTTCTGGTTGGTGAAGTAGAAGTAGATCTTGTCGCGCCAGCGCCAGTTGGCCTCGGCGGTCAGCACCCAGTTTCCCGACAGCGTGAAATCCCTCTCGCCGGCCAGGAAATATTGCCATTTGGGCGTTCGCGGCAGGCTGTTTCCGGTGGCGTCGGTCGGCTTGTCGAGCGTGTCGCGGGCGGTCGGAAAGCTTGTGAAATAGGCTTTGGTGTAGGCGCCGTTGGCGGTCAGGCGCACGTTGTCGACCGGGCGGGCGGTGATCTCGAATTCGACGCCCTTGATGCGCGAATTGGCGGCGTTGGTGATGATCGCCCCGCCGGTCGGCACGCCGGCCCGCAGTTGCAGATTGCTGTAGTCGTTGCGGTAGGCCGAGGTCGAAAGGCTCACCCGCCGATCGAACAGGTCGGCCTTGGCGCCGATTTCGGCCGACTTGTTGGTCTCGGGTTCATAGGGGACCTGCAGGGCGAACGGGTTGTAGCCCCCGGCCCGGAAGCCCTTGCCGTAGCCGGCGAACAGCATCACGCCCGACACAGGCCGATAGACGAGCTTGGCCCGGTAGGACGTATCGGTATAGGTCACCGGCGTCGGCGCATAGAGCGTCGTGGTGGTGACATTGGTGTCCAGATTGGTCGGCTGGATGATCGCGTCCAGCCGCTTGCGGTCGTGGGTGTAGCGCACCCCAGCGATGGCTTGCAGCTTGTCGCCGAGGTTCCACGTCGCGTCGGCGAAAGCCGCGTACGAACTGGTGTACTGGGTTCCCGCATAACGCGTCACGGTGTTGGTCGCCGTGGTGAACTTCAGGTTATAGATGTCGTCGACATAGGGCTGCTTCTCATGGAAGTAGTAGCCGCCAACGATCCAGTTGAAGACATGGTCGCCCGACGATTGCAGGCGAAGCTCCTGGGTGAACTCGGTGCTCTTGTCGTTGTTGTGGTTGTAGCCCTGCTTGGTGACGTCCAGGCCGTCGGAGTCGTTGACGCCGCTGACATGCGCCTTGCGCCAGCCGGTGACCGACACCAGGTCGACGCCGCCCAAATCATAGGTCAGCTTGCCCGAGAACCCGCCGGTGCGGACCAGGGTGTTGGTGCCCGGGAAAAGTGAGATGCGATCGTCCTTGAAGATCGCATCTCGAGTCGCGGGCGGGAGAGGCGTGTTGGGGGTGGGCGCCGTCACCAGGGCGCCGGTCGAGGCGGTGTTGTAGGTGGTGGCGGCGTAGCGGAAGATCGCCGGCTGGTTGCGCACGCGCGAATAGTCGACGACGAGGCGCGCCTGCAGGCGGCTGTCGCCGTCATAGGTCAGGACGCCGCGCGTCTGGAAGCTCCTGGCTCCGCCGATATGGGTGTCGTTGTAGGGGTTGTAGGCCCAGCCGCGATCCTTGACGTAGCCGGCGGCGATCCGCCCCTTGAAGCCGCTGGCCCCAAGCGGTCCCGACAGCGAGGCTTGGGTGCGAAACTCCATCGGATCGGAAAGGCCGGCGGTGACGCGGCCCGTGAACTCGTTGGTCGGGTCGGCGCTGCGCATCAGGATCGCGCCGGCGGTGGCGTTGCGCCCCTGCAGCGTGCCTTGCGGTCCGCGGACGATTTCGATGGAGCCGACATCGAGCAGGTCGGACATGCCGATCGTCACGCCGCGCGCCAGATAGATGTCGTCCATATAGATGGCGACGGGCTCGTCGCCGGTGTTGAGCGCCAAGCCCGTCGCGCCGCGCAAGGTGATGTAGGTGCGGCCGCCGCCGGAGTTGCCGGCGAAATAGACGCTGGGAATGGTGCCTTGCAGTTCGGCGAAGTTGCGAGAATTGGTGCTGGCCAGCAGCGCGGTGTTGACCACCGAGATCGCGATCGGAACGTCCTGCAGGCGCTCGGTCCGCTTCTGGGCGGTGACAACGATTTCGGAGATGTCGATGGTGTCGGCGCTCGAGGCCGCCGGCTTGGACGCGCTCGATGCTTGCTGCGCCAGCGCGGGGCTCGCGGCGATCAGCGTCAGGACGCTGGCCGCGCCCAGAATTTGGTGAAGCGGGCGCGGGATCGCGCCGTCGCGAGATGTACCGGACGCAAGGTGGCGTGTGGTCGTCATGATGGCTTCCTCCCCTTATTTTTTCTTCTCATGCGCGGCCTTGAGGGGGAGAGAAATTGAATATTGCGCCCAAAGCCATTCCCTCAGGTTATCGATAACCTCGATTCATTGCCCGCAACGTCATTGATGTTAGGCTCGGCGCGAACCCGCCAGAAAGAACCCGCCATGGATTTGAGGCTGCTTCGCTATTTCGTAGCCTGCGTCGAGCACAAGACGATGCACGCCGCCGCGGCCGCCGCCCACGTCTCGCAACCGGCCTTGAGCAAGGCGATCAACAACCTCGAGGCCACGCTGGGCGTGCGGCTTCTCGACCGTCGTCCGCGCGGCGTGGTGCCCACGCCCTATGGCGAGACGCTGTTTCGCTACGCCAAGATGATCGACAGCGAGTTGCGACGGGCCACCGCCGAGATCGACGCGATGCGGGGCATGACACGCGGCACCGTTGTTATCGGCGTCATCCCGACCATGAGCGTGGTCATGGCCGATGTGGCGCGCGAGATCTTGGCCACCCGCCCCGGACTGAAACTGAAGCTGCGTGTCGGCTTCTCCTCCGAGCTGACGGCGGCGCTGCATGAGGGCGAGGTGGACATCGCCCTGCTGCTCCTGCCCGCCGACAGCCCTCCCCTGGGCCTGGCGTTCGAGCCCTTGCTGCGCACCGGCCCACGGGTCGTGGTGCGGGAGGGCCATCCCCTGGCCGGACGGCGCGACCTGTCCTTGCGCGACTTGGGCGAGTTTCCGTGGATGATCCCGGAATATCCGCCGAGCCATCGCGCCATCGTCAATCGCGCCTTTCTCGATGCGGGCCTGACGCCGCCGACCTCCGCGATCGATGTCAGCACGGTGGTCTTTTTCGACTCCTTGATCCGCCAGACCGACCTGGTGACCATCGTGCCGGCCATGCTCCTGTCCACGCCCGAGCGGTCGGGACAGCTCGTCGGGCTGGAGACGGACTTCCAGTTTCCGCCCGAGGAGGTCGGCATGGCCTATCGCGAGAACACCACCTTGTTGCCGGGCGCGCGCGTGGTCATCGACCTAGTGCGCCACCTCTGTGCTCAGCTGCCCAATCACGTCGCGTAGAGCGATAGCTTGCGGTTATCGAAAATGGCCGCAACGCTCTTTGTGCTTCATCCCCCCGGATCGCTAAACCGCCCTTGAGCGAAGGCGCGGAAGGATCCGCGCCACGCGATCGGGATGGGAGCGTCGTGGGGTCAGCAAGCGACAAGTACGATATCGTGATCGTCGGCCTGGGGCCGGTGGGCGCGGTGGCCGCCAACCTGGCCGGCGCGGCGGGTTTTCGCACGCTGGTCGTCGAACGCTCAAACCAGCCCTATCTTCTGCCGCGCGCCATCGTCTTCGACGCCGAGATCATGCGCATCTTCGATGCGATCGGCCTGGCCGAACCCATCACGGCGGCCACCCGGCCGCTCGGGGGATCTATCTATCTGGGCGCCGATCATCGGCCGATCCGCACCTTCCGCGCCCGGCCGCCGGCCCACGACAAGGCTTGGTTTCCGAGCAATTTGTTCTTCCAGCCTCAGCTGGAAGCCATTATCCGCGACGGCCTCGCGCGACACCCCAATGTCACCGTCCTCCTGGCCCAGGAGGTCACGGACCTGCGGCAGGCCGATGGCGGCGTCACGCTTGGTTTGAACGGGGTAGACGGCGGCGCTCCTCGAACCGTCGACGCGACGTTCGTCCTGGCCTGTGACGGCGCCAGCAGCACGGTGCGCAAGGCGCTCGGTGTCGCGCTCGACGACATCGGCTTCGAGGAACGTTGGCTCGTCGTCGACACCTTCGTCGAGGGCGAGATGCGCTGGCCGCAAGGCTACGAGATCCCCCAGGAGGTCCGCGACAATCGCTATTCGCTGATGGTCTGCGACCCGGCGCGCCCCAGCACCCTTATTCCCGGCGTCGGACGCCACCGACGCTGGGAATACATGCTGATGCCCGGCGAGCATCCCGGCGACATCGTGCCGGAGGCCTGGCTTCGCGACCAACTGGCGCTTTGGGTTGATCCCGACCAGGTCGAGATCGTGCGATCGGCCGTCTATCGCTTTCGCGCGCTGGTCGCGCAACGCTGGCGCACCGGCCGCGTCTTCCTGGTCGGCGACGCCGCGCACCAGACCCCGCCCTTCTATGGCCAGGGCATGTGCCACGGCCTGCGCGACGCGGCCCAGTTGATCTGGCGGCTGCGCCTGGTGCGCGACGGCCTCGCCGCCGACAGCCTGCTCGACAGCTACCAGATCGAACGCGAGCCGCACGTGCGCGAGATCATCACCGCCTCTGTGGCGGCCGGCGCGGCGGTCTGCAAGACCGACCCCGCGCAGGCCGCGGCGCGCGACGCGGAATTTCGGGCGATCGAACACGAGCGCGCCCAGCGTCCCGTGGCGATGAGCGATATCGTCCCGCCCCTTCGCGCCGGGGTGATCGACCCCGCCACCGGCGGCGATCGGTTGCCGGAATTGGCCATTCACGACCCAGACGGCGACACCGTGCGCCTAGACGCGATGATCGATGGCCGGTTCCTGGTGCTGGGCTTGGAAGAGACCACGCCGATCTCGCCGCTCGACATGAGGGTCATCGTGGTCAAGCCGAGCGACGCTGTCGGCGCCTGGCTGGGCGCCCGGGGCGCGACCTTCGCGATCATTCGCCCCGATCGCTACGTCCATTCGGTGGCGGCCGACGCGCAAGAACTCAGCGAACGGCTGGCTCTTCTGCACGCCCAATTGGGCCTCGCCGCCATCGATTTCTCACGATCCTCGGAGATGAGCTCGCTATGACCCGCATGACCTTTTCGCTCAACCACGTCGGCATCAAGGTGATCGACATGCCCACGATGAGCGACTTCTACACCTCGTTCTTCGGCTTCATCATCACCGACCGGCGTGACGATCCCAACCCGATCCAGTTCCTCACCCGCTCGCCCGACGAGCACCATCAACTTCTGCTGGCCTGGGGACGCGAGCCGCAAAGCCCGTCGACCGTCGCGCAGATTTCCTTCCTGATGGACGATTTCGTCCAGCTGCGAACGCTGCACGAGCGCGCTCAGGCCGACGCCCGGGTCAGCAAGGCCTGGACGCTGGACCACGGCAACAGCTGGACGGTCTATTTCCTGGATCCGGAGGACAACACCATCGAATGCTACGTGCACACGCCGTGGCACGTCTCTCAGCCCTACGGCACGCCGATCGATTTCGGCCTCAGCGATGCGGAAATCTACAGCCGCACCGAGGCGGCCTCCCTGGCCAACCCGACCTACATGCCCGCCGAGGACTATCGCGCCAAGATCGCCGCGCGCCTGGCCGGGGTCGACGCATGAAACTGGCGCGCTTCACGCACGGGTCGCGGCGCTCGGTCGGCATCGTCAGGGGCGATCGCCTGCTGGACATCGGCGAGTCCGGCGGCCTCGAAGCCCTGCTGGCCGACTGGCCCGCGAGCTTTGAACGCCTGAGGAACTTCACCGGCCCCTCCTTCGCGCTCGACAAGGTCGTGCTGCACGCGCCGATCGAGCGCCCCTCGAAGTTCCTGGCCATCGCCGCCAACTATCAGAGCCATATCGACGAGGTGAAGGCGAGCAACCCCGACTACGTCCCGCCGACCTCGCAACGCTGGTTCGCCAAGCTGCCCTCGTGCGTCAACGGGCCTTATGCGCCGATCCTCGAGCCGCCGGAATCCCAACAGTTGGACTACGAAGTCGAACTGGCGATCGTCATCGGTCGCCGCTGCCGCCGCGTTCGCGCCGACCGCGCCGCCGAGGTCATCGCCGGCTACACCATCTGCAACGATGTCAGCGTCCGCGACTGGCAGAAACGCAGCCCCACCATCATGCTGGGCAAGTCGTTCGACACCCACGGCCCGCTGGGCCCCTGGCTGGTGACGCCCGATGAGGTGGGAGACCCCCACTCGCTGGGCCTGAGATGCTGGGTCAATGGCGAGTTGCGCCAGTCGGGCTCGACCGCGGAGATGATCGACAACTGCTACGCCCAGATCGAATATCTCTCGACCGTCTGCACCCTCGAACCGGGCGACGTCATCGCCACCGGCACGCCCTTCGGCACCGGCGGTTCGATGAAGCCGCCCAAGTATCTGAAGCCAGGCGACGTGGTCCGCTGCGAGATCGATCGCATCGGCACGATTGAAGCGACGGTGACCGTCGAGGAGGTCGAATGATCGACGCGCTGAAAGAGTACGCCATCAAGCGCGAAGTGCTCGACCTTCTGAACTGGCGAGCGCTGGGGGCCGACCGGTTCGATCCCGACCTGATGCGCGCCTGCCACCCGCTGGACGCCACCGACAATCACGGGACCTACCAGGGCTCCATGCACGGCTTCATCGACGACCTGGTGCGCAAGATGGGGTCGGGTCCGGTGTGCCTGGCCAAGGAGCATGTGGTCGCCAACGCCCTGTTCGCGTTTCGCGGCGAGGACGAGCTCTTCGTGGAATCCTACCACGTCGCCCACGAGCGCTTCGTTGAGCCGCGCGGCGCCGTCGACTATCATATCGGCGGGCGCTACCTCGACACGGTGCGCCGCATCGACGGCCGCTGGCTGATCCAGCACCGCGACATCGTCTACGACTGGTCGCGCGTTATGCTGGCCACGCCCTCCGCCTCCGCGCCGCCCGAAGATCTGCGCG
>JAQGIN010000344.1 GCA_028291125.1 Caulobacter sp. | reverse complement strand
TCCCCCAGCTGGTGACGTCGACCCCGGTCAGCACCACCTCGTTATAGCCCTCGGCGGCCAGGCGGCGGACCTGGTCGACCACCTCGCCGGCCGGGGCCGAGCGCGAATTGCCGCGGCCGAACGGGATAATGCAGAAGGTGCAGCGATGGTCGCAGCCGTTCTGCACCTCGACATAGGCGCGGGCCCTGTCCTTGAGGCCGGCGATCAGGTGACCGGCGGTCTCCTTGATCGACATGATGTCGTTGACCCGCACCCGGGTCGAGGTGTCCATCAGCGCGCCGGGGGCGGCCTTCTCAGCGTTGCCCAGCACCAGGTCGACCTCGGGCATGGCGGCGAAGGCGGCGGGGTCGATCTGGGCGGCGCAGCCGGTGACGATCAGCCGGGCCCCCGGCCGCTCGCGCCGCGCCTTGCGGATCGCCTGCCGCGCCTGGCGAACCGCCTCGTTGGTCACCGCGCAGGTATTGAACACCACCGCGTCGGCCAGGCCGTCCTCGAGGGCGCGGGCGCGGATGGCCTCGGACTCGTAGGCGTTCAGCCGGCAGCCGAAGGTGACGACGTCGACGTCGGAAGCGACCGGCTTGGTCCGGGGGGCGAGGGTGAAGGCGTCGGTCACGGCGTCGCCACGAACGCCGCGAAGGCGTCCTTCCAGTCGGGGTGCCAGCGCGACAGGGCCGGGCGGTTCTCGATGATGTCGCCGATCGCCCAAGCCATCCGCTTCTCGTCCAGCGGCCGCGAGGCGTCGTTGTCGGGGCACAGGATGTAGAAGTCGCCGGCGGCGATCGAGGTCAGCATGAAGTCGACCACCTGCCGGGCGTCCCAGGCCGCGTCGGGCTTGGTCGGGGTGCGCTTGGTCATGCCGGTATAGGTGTAGCCGGGGATCAGCAGATGGGCGCTGACCTGGCAGCCGGCCGTCTCGCGCAGGGTGTGCTGCAGGCCCTCGGTCAGGGCCTTCACGGCCGATTTCGAGACGTTGTAGGCGGTGTCGCCCGGCGGCTGAGTGATGCCCTGCTTGGAGCCGGTGTTGATGATCAGGCCCGGGCGGCCGCTGTGGGCCATGTCCTCGCCGAACACCTGCACGCCGTTGATCACGCCCCACAGATTGACGTCGAGGATGCGCTTCCAGGCGTCGTCGCCCGAGAAGGCGTCGCCGCCATTGCCGACCCCAGCGTTGTTCATCAGCACGTCGACCGCGCCGAAGCGCTCGATCGCGGCGGCCTTCAGGGCCTCGACGGCCGCCCGGTCGGCGACGTCGGTGGGCACGGCCAGGGCGCTCTCTCCAATGGCCTCGGCTTCCGCCTTCAGCTTGCGGCCGGTGACGTCGGCCATCACCACGTTCAGGCCCATCCGCGCGAAGGTCTGGGCGGCGGCCAGGCCGATGCCGTCGGCGGCGCCGGTGATCACCGCCGTCTTGCCGGCCGCCAGGGCGGGGTGGGCGCTCACGCCGCCGCCCTTTCGGGCAGGACGCCGGTGTAGTCCAGGGTGATCGGGCCGGTCATGATCACGTGGCCGTCGGCCTCGCGCCATTCGATGGTCAGAGCGCCGCTCTCGAACTCGACCTTGGCCGTGCGGTCGGTCAGGCCGCGGCGGACGGCGGCCACCTGGGCGGCGCAGGCCCCGGTGCCGCAGGCGGCGGTCAGGCCGGCCCCGCGTTCCCAGACCTTCAGCTGGATGTGGTCGCGGGCGGCGATATGGGCGAAGCCGACATTGACGCCTTGCGGGAACAGCGGGTGGTGCTCGATCAGGCCGCCCGCCCCGCGCGCCATTTCATCCGTGGCCGGGGCGTCGACGAAGAACACCACGTGCGGATTGCCCATCGAGACGCAGCCGGGCGTGTGCAGCTGCGGCGCGTCGATCGGGCCGATCTGCAGCTCGATTCCGACGGTGTCCATCGGCTCCGACAGCGGGATCTGGTCCCAGGCCAGGCCAGGCTCGCCCATGTCGACGGTGACCAGCTTGTCGCCGGCCATCACGCCCGACAGCCGCCCGGAGACGGTGTCGAAGGCCACTTCGGTCTTGCCGGCCGACTGCATCAGCAGCCAGGCGACGCAGCGCGTGCCGTTGCCGCAGGCCCCGGTCGGCTCGCCGTCGGAATTCCAGAACCGCACGAAGGCGCTGGCCCCCTCGGCCTGGGGCGGATCGATGGCGATCACCTGGTCGCAGCCGATCCCGCCCTCGCCGCGTTGGGCGATGGCGCGGATCTCCGCGGCCGTCGGTTGGAACGGCTGGCTGCGGGTCTCGACGACGACGAAATCGTTGCCGAGCCCGTTCATCTTCAGGAACGTACGGCTCATGGGCGGACATATAGTCGAAAACCTCGCCTTCGTCAGAGGTCGCGGCTAATCAAGGGCATGGCCGCGACGGATAGCCCCGCCAAACTGCCGCACAAGCTCCGCCTCCGGGCCCGGTTGCGGGCCCTCTATCACGGCATGTCGCCGATCGCGGTGCGCTTCCGGCTGGCGGTGATCGGCGTCGATCTGGCGATCATCGCCTTCTTCGTCGCCGCCCCGCTGATGCGCGACCACGGCCTGGGCTTCTATCTGATCGACTACGCCATTGCCGTGCTGCTGGCCGCCGACATCGTCGCCCGGGCCGTCGCCCACGGCGATCTGAGCGCCTGGATGCGCAAGCCGATCGTCTGGGTCGACCTGTTCGTGCTGATCACCCTGCTGGCCCCCGCCTGGCTATTCAATCTCGGCTTCCTGCGGGTGATGCGGCTATGGACCCTGGTCCACAGCGACTTCTTCTGGCGCACCGTCGGCCGCCGCTACGACGACACCCGGGTCGAGGAGATCTGCAAGGCCGCCTCCACCCTGATCACCTTCGTCTTCGTGGTCACCGGCTTCGTCTATTCGGCCTTCATCGGCCGCTACGAGGGCATCGGCGGCTATGTCGACGCCCTCTATTTCACCGTCACCAGCCTGACCACCACCGGCTATGGCGACATCGTCCTGCCCGGGGTCTGGGGCAAGTTGCTATCGATCGCGGTGATGCTGGGCGGGGTGTCGCTGTTCATCGGCCTGATCCAATCGATCCTGCGGCCGCACAAGATCAGCTTCCGCTGCCCCAGCTGCGGCCTGGGCCGGCACGATCCGGACGCCGTCCACTGCAAGGCCTGCGGCGATCTGCTCAACATCCCCGACAACGGGGCCTGAACCGGCGCGGCGACCCTCTGGCGCGGGTGGGTTTTTCCGCTACGGTCGCGGCCATGCTCATGCTTCGCTCCGGGGCCCTGGCCGCCCTCGCCCTGCTCGCGTCCACCGCCGCCACGGCCCAGGACGCCGATCCCCACCAGAGCCTGGAGGTGGTCGAGAGTCCGGCCTCCCTGGCCTGGGTCGCCGCTCAGAACGCCAAGAGCCTGCCGGTCCTGCAGGGCGATCCGCGCTACGCCAGGCTGCACGCCGACGCCCTGACCCTGCTGTCGGCCACCGACCGCATCGCCGCCCCGACCTTCGTCGGCCAGGCGGTGTTCAACTTCTGGCAGGACCAGGACCATGTGCGCGGCGTCTGGCGGCGCACGACTCTGGCCAGCTACCAGACCGCGGCCCCGGCCTGGGAGACGGTGCTCGACCTCGACGCCCTGGCCAAGGCCGAGGGGGCCAATTGGATCTGGAAGGGCGCGCTGTGCCGGCCCAAGACCCATGACCGCTGCCTGGTCGAGCTGTCGAACGGCGGCAAGGACGCCATCGAGATCCGCGAATTCGACCTGGCCAGCAAGGCCTTCGTCCAGGATGGCTTCCGCCTGCCCGAGAGCAAGCAGACGGTGGAGTGGCTGGACGCCGACACCCTGATCCTGACCCGGAACTGGGGCGCGGGGACCACCACCGACAGCGGCTACGGCTTCGTGGTCAAGACGCTGAAGCGCGGCCAGGGCCTGGACCAGGCGGTCGAGGTGTTCCGCGGCCAGAAGAGCGACGTCAGCGCCCGGCCCAACGTGCTGCGCGATGGCCAGGGGAACCGGGTGGTGCTGCTGGAGCGGGCCACCGACTTCTTCCACACCCAATATTCGCTGCTCGACGCGCGCGGCGTGACGCGGCTGCCGATTCCCGAACGCTCCGACCTGCACGGCCTGATCGACAACCGGCTGGTCCTGACCATCCAGGAGGACTGGGCCGGCCAGAAGCTTTCGGCGGGGACGCTGGTGGCGGCGGACGTCAACGCCCTGGCGCGGCCGCCCTTGCCGTCGTCCGAGCAGATCGTCGTCAGCACCGGCTGCTCGATCTGCGCCATTTTCAAGCCGGGGCCCCGGCAGACCATCGACCAGGTGGGCGTCACCGACCACCGCGTCGTCGCCGTGGTCTATGACAATGTCCGCGGCCAGGCGATGTCGTTCCAGAGCCAGGGCGAGTGGCCCTGGAAGGCCACGCCGCTGCCGGGGATCGACAACGCCGCCGTGGCCATCGTCGCCACCGCCGACGAGGGCGACCAGCTCTTCTATTCGGTGGAGGGCTTCCTTACCCCGACCCAGCTGAAACTGGCCGACGCCGCCAGCGGCCAGGCCGCGACGGTCAAGACCCTGCCGGCCCGCTTCGACGCCGCCAAGCTGGCGGTCGACCAGCACGAGGCGGTCTCCAAGGACGGGACCAAGATCCCGTACTTCCTCGTCCACGCCAAGGACCAGAAGGCCGACGGCGCCAATCCGACCCTGCTGTTCGCCTATGGCGGCTTCAACCTGTCGAAACTGCCGATCTACGATCCTCTGGTCGGCAAGCTGTGGCTGGAGCGCGGCGGATCCCTGGCCGTGGCCAATATCCGCGGCGGCGGCGAGTTCGGCCCTGCCTGGCACGAAGCGGCGCTGAAGCAGAACCGCCAGCGGGCCTATGACGACTATTTCGCCGTCGCCGAGGCGCTGATCACGACCAAGGTCACCAGCCCGCGCCATCTGGGGGCCTATGGCCGCTCGAACGGCGGCCTGCTGATGGGCGTGGCCCTGACCCAGCGGCCCGACCTATGGAACGCGGTGGTGGTCGAGAGCCCGCTGCTCGACATGCTGCGCTACACGGTGCTGCCGGCCGGGGCCTCGTGGATCGGCGAATATGGCGACCCGGCCATCCCGGCCGAACGCGCCTATATCGAGAAATACTCGCCCTACCAGAACCTCAAGCCCGGGGTGAAATACCCCCTGGCCTACATCACCACCTCGACCAAGGACGACCGGGTGCATCCGGGCCACGCCCGCAAGTTCGCCGCCCGCCTGGCCGACCTGAACCAGCCCTACCTCTATTTCGAGAACACCGACGGCGGCCACGCCAACGGGGCGGAGCCGGTGGCCAACGCCCGGCGCTGGGCGATGCACTATGTCTATCTCACCCGCCAGCTGATGGACTGACCCATGCGCCTCCTGGCCTCCCTGCTGCTTTCGACGAGCCTGATGATCCCCGTGACAGTTTCCGCCCAGCCCCCCGCGCCGGCCGAGGCCCGCACCCCGCTCGCCGAGCTGGGCAAGGACGACCCCTATCTCTGGATGGAGGAGATCGAAGGGACCAAGGCGCTGGACTGGGCCAAGGCCCAGAATGCCCGCAGCCTGCCGGTGCTGCAGGGCGACCCGCGCTACGCGCCGCTGCACGATCAGGCCCTGGCCATCCTCAACGCCAAGGACCGCATCCCCGGCGTGTCGTTCGCCGGCGACGGGACCCTGCGCAACTTCTGGCAGGACGCCGACCACGTGCGCGGCGTCTGGCGGCGCACGGCGCTGGATAGCTACCGTACCGCGACGCCGGCTTGGGAGACGCTGATCGACCTCGACGCCCTGTCCAAGGCCCAGGGCGCCAACTGGGTGTGGAAGGGCGTCGACTGCCTGCCGCCCGACGACCGCTACTGCCTGGTGTCGCTGTCGAACGGCGGCAAGGACGCGGTGGTGGTGCGCGAGTTCGACACCCAGACCAAGAGCTTCGTGGCCGGCGGCTTCGAACTGCCCGAGGGCAAGCACCGGCTCGACTGGATCGACAAGGACACCCTGATCGTCGCCACCGAGTGGGCGCCCGGCGAGGTCACCACCTCGGGCTATCCCTATATCGTCAAGCTGTTGAAGCGCGGTCAGCCGCTGTCGACGGCCACCGAGGTGTTCCGCGGGGCCCGCGACGACGGCGGCTACGGCGTCTCGCCGATCCTGCTGCGCGATCCGGACGGCAAGGTGCTGGGGATCGTCGCCCACCGACCGCTCGACACCTTCCGCAGCGAGCACTACCTGATCACCGACAAGGGCGCGGCCAAGCTGCCGCTGCCGCCCAAGGCGACCATCCAGGCCTTCGCCTCGGGCCGGATCATCTTCCTGCTCGAGCAGGACTGGCCGGAGCACGGTCTCAAGACCGGCGACCTGGTCGAATACAATCTCGATCCGCTGACCCTCGACGCCCATGCCGACCTGGCGGGCGGTCCGCGGGCCGGCGCCCGCCCGGCCCTGGTGCTGCGGCCCGGTCCTCGGCAGTCGGTGGAGCAGGTGACCAGCACGCGAAACACCCTGGTGGTCGGCCTGCTCGACAACGTCACCGGCGCCGTCCTGGCCTATGACTTCGGGCCCAAGGGTTGGACCGGCCGCAAGCTCGACTTGCCGGCCAACGCCACCCTGGCCTTGGGCTCGGCCTCGCAGCGCGACGACCGACTGTTCGTCACCGCCACCGGCTATCTGACCCCCTCGACCCTGTGGCTGGCCGACGCCAAGGCTTCGAAGCCCGAGACCCTCAAGACCTCGCCGGCCCGGTTCGACGCCTCGACCCACGTGGTCGAGCAGTTCGCGGCCACCTCCAAGGACGGGACCAAGATCCCCTATTTCGTCGTCCGCCCGAAGGGGCTGAAATACGACGGCGCCAATCCGACCGTGCTCTACGCCTATGGCGGTTTCCAGGTGTCGATGACCCCGGCCTATTCCGGCACGATGGGCAAGCTGTGGCTGGAGCGGGGCGGCACATACGTGGTGGCCAATATTCGCGGCGGCGGCGAATTTGGCCCGGCCTGGCACGAGGCTGGCCTCAAGGCCAACCGCCAGAAGGTCTATGACGACTTCTTCGCCGTCTCCCAGGACCTGATCGACCGCAAGATCACCTCGCCGCGCCGGCTGGGGATCATGGGCGGCAGCAATGGCGGCCTGCTGATGGGCGTGGCCCTGACCCAGCGGCCCGAACTGTACAACGCCATCGTCGTCCAGGTGCCGCTGTTCGACATGATCCGTTACAGCCAGATCGGGGCGGGCTCGTCGTGGATGGGCGAATATGGCGACCCGCAGGTGCCGTCGGAGCGCAAGGTCATCGAGACCTACAGCCCCTACCAAAACCTCAAGGCCGGCCGGAAATACCCCGAGGTGTTCATCGAGACCTCGACCAAGGACGACCGCGTCCACCCGGCCCACGCCCGCAAGGCGGCGGCGCGGCTGGAGGCGCTGGGCTATCCGGTGCTGTATTACGAGAACGTCGACGGCGGCCACGCGGCCGCCGCCAACCTGGCCGAGACCGCCAAGCGCCAGGCGCTGGAATATGTCTATCTCAGCAGGAAGCTGATGGACTGAGGGCGCGAAACCCTCGTCCTTCGACAAGCTCAGGATGAGGATTTCGAATGCCGGCGCCTCAGTCGCCCTCATCCTGAGCTTGTCGAAGGATAAGGGCGGCTTCTCCGCCTAGCCCACCGGAAACGCCGCCGCGCAGATAGCGTCGCCGGTCGCCTCGGCCAGGACGATCTCGGGATCGCGGACCCAGGCCAACAGCGGGCCGTCGTCGGGGACGGTGACGTCGATCCGCTGTAGGTCGAGGATGCTCAGATCCTTGCCGTCGCGGACCTTGACCTCGGCGCCCAGCCGGTTGCTCGGATTGGGCCGCAGATCCTTGGCCCGGCGGACATGCAGGCTGTCGATCTTCAGGTCGAGGCGCAGGTCGCGGCCGGCGGCGCAGACCGCCAGCCGGGCGTCGACCGCTTCGCGCAGGGTGTCGACGAAGGTCTCAGAGGCGCCGGGACTGAGCCTCCAACCGGTCCTGATCACCACGTCGCGCACCCAGGTCCGCGGCGCAGCCTCGGCGGCGGTGGTCAGCACCATCAGGGCGGTCAGGCCCGCCGTCAGTCTCACCCGCATTTCCATACCCCCAGCTTCACCCTCCTCGGCTGTAAAGCCCAGCTTGGATGAACCGGCGATGAGCGGCGATTGAGGAAGACCGGGTCGCGGGCTTCTCCCTTAAAGCTCATCATCCCCGCGAAAGCGGGGACCCAGGCTTTTTCTGAAACCCACCGCGCTTGACGATAAAACCCCTGGGTCCCCGCTTTCGCGGGGATGATGGCGAGGGGGGAGGCGTCGGTGCGTCCAACGAGGCGCTCTCAGCCGGCGGAGCGGCCGACCCGCACCGCCGCGACGTCGATATGGCCGGCCTCCTGGGCCCGGGTCCAGGCATAGCGCAGGCCGCCCTCGCGGAAGGCGAAGCGGTCAAGGTGGCTGGCGACGACGTCCTCCATCTGGGCCAGGCTGGCCAGGTCCGGCGCCTCGAGGGTGATGTCGAGGGCCCCGTCCCGCGCCGTCAGCTGGCACGGGCCCAGTGACATCGGGATCAGCGCCTGACGGTCGTCGAAGCGGACCTCGAAGCGGTGGCTCCAGTGCTTGGCCAGTTGGGTCATGTAGCGGGCGGCGTGGTCGGTGGGCACCTGGGCGTGGCTCTGCATCGCCATCGCCTAGATCTGTTCGATGACGCCGGCGGCGTCGTCGAGGGCCTTGGCCACGGCGGCCACCTGTTCGGCGGTCAGGGCGCCGCCCATCAGCTTCAGGCGCAGGGCGGTCTTGAGGTTTTCCCGGGCCCGCAGGATCTGCGGCGAGAAGGCGGTGCTGCGCGAGGCGGCGTCGGCCATGCGCTCGAACAGACCGCGCACCGGCTGGGCGTTGGTCTCCAGGAAGGCCTCGCCCTCGGCGGTGATCGTATAGAGCTTCTTGCCGCCGCCGGCGTCGGAGGCGACCACGTAGCCCAGCTCTTCCAGCAGGGTCAGGGTCGGGTAGATCACCCCGGGGCTGGGATTGTAGGCGCCGCCCGAGGCCTGCTCGACCGCCTTGATCAGTTCGTAGCCGTGGCTGGGCTTCTCGGCGATCAGCTTCAGCACCACGAAGCGCAGGTCCCCGTGGTCGAAGAACCGGCCGCCCATGCGGCCGCCGCGCCCATGATGGCCGTGGCCGGGATGGCCGTGGAAGCCGAAGGGTTCGCGGCTGTGCGGCCCGCCGTGGCGGCCGCCGTGAAAGTGTCGTCCAAACATGTTTTCGATCCTATTTCGATATAACGAAACCATAGATATATCGAAACTGGGTCGAGTCAAGAAGGTTCTAGATATATCTGTTTCGTTTCAGGATCGATGGAGCGGGGACAGGCACTCACCGCAACGGTCGAGGACGTGCTGGCAGGGACGGTGGGGTGAGTGCCTGTCTCCTTCTATCTATCCCCACCCCGCAGCGTCTCCGCCAACAGCCGCCCCTCCGCCGCGCGGCTGGAGCCGGCCCGCCAGGCCACCACGATCTCGCGGCTGGAATGGGCGGTGGCCAGCGGGCGGATGACCAGCGGGGTGTTGTCGGTCAGGCCGGCCTCCACCGCCATCGCCGGCAGGAACGACACCCCCAGGCCCGAGCCGATCATCTGCACCAGGGTCGGCAGCGAGGTGGCGGCGAAGGTCTCCTCGTCGCCGGCCCCGCCAAAACCGCGCGGCGGCTCCAGGCCGCAGGCGGCGAGGGCGTGCTCGCGCAGGCAGTGGCCGTCCTCCAGCAGGATCATGTCGTCGCCGCGCAGGCTGTCCGGGTCGACCCTCGTCTGGGCGGCCATCGGGTGGTTGGCGGGGGCGGCGGCCAGCAGCTCGTCGTCCTCGACATGGGCCCAGTCGAGGCCGGTCATGTCATAGGGCAGGGCGATCAGGGCGGCGTCCAGGGCCCCGGTCTTGAGGCTGGCGATCAGCCGCTGGGTGAGGTCCTCGCGCAAGAACAGCTTCAGCTTGGGGAAGCGGTCGCGCAGCACCGGCAAGGCCTTGGGCAGCAGATAGGGGGCGACGGTGGGGATCACCCCCAGGCGGAACCGCCCGGCCAGCGGCTGGCCGGCCCCGCGGGCGGCCTGCACCAGGTCTTCGGTCTGGGCGAGGATGGCCTGGGCGCGGCGCACCGCCTCCTCGCCGGCGGCGGTGAGGATGACGCCCGACCGCGCCCGGTCGACCACCGGGGCGGCGAGGATCTTCTCCAGCTCCTGGATGCCGGCCGACAAGGTCGGCTGGGTGACATGGGCGGCCTCGGCGGCGCGGCTGAACGAGCCGTGCTCGGAGAGAAGCTTGAGATACTGCAGCTGGCGAAGGGTGGGGAGCATGGGAGATATATGGGGCCGATCTATCGGAAATCCGAAAACAATCGACCGATGCCGCGCCTCTTTTTCGCCTTCCTCGCCCTCGTGGCGAGGACCCATCGTTCAGCCGCCGAGATCGCGGAGACTTTGCGATGCCGAGATGGCGGCGCCATAGATCCTCGCCACGAGGGCGAGGAAGGCGAACCGTGGGGCTCGAGGGCCAAACCCCACGGGTCGTCGCTAGCGATCAGGCCGCTTCCTGCGCCTGCTCCGCCGGCTCCTGGCGGATCAGATAGTCGAAGGCCGAGAGCGAGGCCTTGGAGCCCTCGCCCATGGCGATAACGATCTGCTTGTACGGCGTGGTGGTGGCGTCGCCCGCCGCGAACACGCCGGGGATCGAGGTGGCGCCGCGATAGTCGACCTCGATCTCGCCGCGCGGGGTCAGGGCGACGGCGTCCTTCAGCCACTCGGTGTTGGGCACCAGGCCGATCTGCACGAACACCCCTTCCAGCTCGACCTGGTGGATGGTGTCGTGATTGCGGTCCTTGTAGCTGAGGGCGGTGACCTTGGTCCCGTCGCCGTGCACCTCGGTGGTCATCGCCGAGGTGACGATCTTGACGTTGGCCAGGCTGGCCAGCTTGCGCTGCAGCACCGCGTCGGCCCGCAGCTGGGCGTCGAACTCGATCAAGGTCACGTGAGCGACGATGCCGGCCAGGTCGATGGCCGCCTCGACGCCGCTGTTGCCGCCGCCGATCACCGCCACGCGCTTGCCCTTGAACAGCGGGCCGTCGCAATGGGGGCAATAGGCCACGCCGCGGTTGCGGTACTCGTCCTCGCCCGGGACGTTGATGTGCCGCCAGCGGGCGCCGGTGGCCAGGATGACGGTGCGCGAGGTCAGGCTGGCGCCGTTCTCCAGCTTCACCTCGATCAGGCCGCCCGGCGTCGCGGCCGGGACCAGACCCACCGCCCGCTGCAGGTTCATGATGTCGACGTCGTAGTCCTTGACGTGCTGCTCCAGGTGGGCGGCCAGCTGCGGGCCCTCGGTGTGCGACACCGAGATGAAGTTCTCGATGCCCATGGTGTCCAGCACCTGGCCGCCGAAGCGCTCGGCGGCGATCCCGGTGTGGATGCCCTTGCGGGCGGCGTAGATCGCCGCGGCCGCGCCGGCCGGGCCGCCGCCGATCACCAGCACGTCGAAAGCGTCCTTGGCCTTGATCTTCTCGGCCTCGCGGGCTTCGGCCCCAGTGTCGATCTTGGCCAGGATCTGCTCCAGGCTCATCCGGCCCTGGCCGAACGGCTGGCCGTTCAGCAGCACCGTCGGCACGGCCATGATCTGGCGGGCCTCGACCTCGGCCTGGAACAGCGAGCCGTCGATGGCGACGTGGGTGATGCGCGGGTTCAGGGCGGCCATGGTGTTGAGCGCCTGCACCACGTCGGGGCAGTTCTGGCAGGTCTGCGAGAAATAGGTCTCGAACCGGTAATCGCCATCGAGGGCGCGGACCTGGTCCAGCACCTCGGCGTCGAATTTTGGCGGATGGCCGCCGACATGCAGCAGGGCCAGGACCAAGGATGTGAATTCGTGGCCCAGCGGCAGGCCGGCGAAGCGCACGCCAACCTTGTCTTGGGGGGCGTCGCCGCTCTGGCGGGTGATGGCGAAGGACGGCTTGCGGACGTCGGCGTCGTCGCGGCGCGTCAGGCTGACCTTGTCGGACACCGAGATGACGTCCTCGAGCAGCCGCAGCATTTCCGCCGACTTGGCGCTGTCGTCGAGCGACGCCACCAGTTCGATCGGCTGCCGCAGATTTTCGAGATAGGCCTTCAGCTGGCCCTTCAGGGTGGAGTCCAACATGGAACGGTCCTTCGAGAATGGAGTCCGGACGGGGAGGTCCGAGGTGGCGCCGCCCCCACCGGAGGCGGCGCCTTTCGCGATCGGTTAAATCTTGCCGACGAGGTCCAGCGACGGCTTCAGGGTCTTGTCGCCTTCTTCCCACTTGGCCGGGCAGACTTCGCCGGGGTGGCTGGCGACGTACTGGGCGGCCTTGACCTTGCGCAGCAGTTCGAGGGCGTCGCGGCCGATGCCGCCGGCGGTGATCTCGACGATCTGAATCTTGCCGTCCGGGTCGACGACGAAGGTGCCGCGATCGGCCAGGCCGGCGTCCTCGATCATCACCTCGAAGTCGCGGGTGATCAGGCCGGTCGGGTCGCCAACCATGGTGTACTGGATCTTGCCCACCGCTTCGGAGGTGTCGTGCCAGGCCTTGTGGGCGAAGTGGGTGTCGGTCGACACCGAATAGATCTCGACGCCGAGCTTCTGGAATTCGGCGTAGTTGTCGGCCAGGTCTTCCAGCTCGGTCGGGCAGACGAAGGTGAAGTCGGCCGGATAGAAGAACACGACCGACCATTTGCCCTTCAGGTCGCTGTCGCTGACGGTGATGAACTTGCCGTTCTTGAGGGCTTGGGCGGTGAACGGCTTGATGGCGGTGTTGATCAGGGACATGAGAAGGCAGCTCCTAGTGGGATAGCGGAGAGGCTTTCTACGGCGGGCCAGAAGATAGGTCCAATCGATTAAATCATATGTGTCGATAGGGTGGATCTATGGGTCGGCCGTCATAGGCTCCTGCGCTTGGGACGCTTCGGGATCTCCGTTCGGGGGCGGCGTAAGGGCCGCTGGGGCGGCGATGCCCCGAACCCGACCAAGTCGGCCTGCGGCGCGGGCCTGCGGCGTCCCGCCCCTCGACAAGAATCTTGACGACGAGCTATCCTGTTAACTTCTGGGTGATGTGATTCTTAACGACTGTGGTCGACGGCGAGTGGGGCTTGGGGGCTTCGCGGACGCGGCCAGGAACGCCTGAGGGCGAGGGGTTTGGCGAATGAGGCTGCTGTCGAGAACGGACCGCAACGGCAAGACCGGCAAGCCGGAAACGCCTTTGAACATGGCCGAGAAGGCTCCCGAGAGCCTGGAGCGCCTGGTCGAGGCCACCCAGGCCATCGGCGTCCGCTATGAGACCATCCATGGCGGCCTCGACAGCATCAGCCGGGTGGTCGAACACCTGCGCGCCATCGAGCCGCTGCTGAACGAGATCCGCGAGCCGGTCGCCGAGGAGTTCGAAGCCCGCCGGGCCGAGCACGCCGAACTGATCGCCCTGCGCGCGTCCTTCGAGCAGACCGCGCGGCTGCTTTCGGCGTCACAGTCCGAAGCCCGCGAGCTCGCCGCCCGCCTGACCTCGACCGACACCGCCCTGGCCGAGTCCGACGCCCAGCGTCAGCACCAGGAAAACACCCTCGAGGACAACGCGCTGGAGATCGACCGCCTGCGCAACGGCCTGCTGCAGGCCGAGCTGCGGGTCGGCAGCCTCGACGCCGCCCTGCGCGACGCCAGTTCGCGCGCCGAGCACCTGGCCCAGGACTGCGACACCCTGCGCGCCCAGACCCAGGATATCGACGCCCGCCGCAGCGAGGCCGAGGCCGCCCTGGCCCGCGCCAATCAGGAAAACGCCCTGCTCGGCGAGGAAACCGCCACCGTCAAGAAGCGCCTCGACCAGGCCGGCTCCGACGTCGCCCGCCTCACCCGGGCCGAGACCGAGCTGGAAGCCCAGATCGCCGCCGAACGCGCCAAGCTGCTGTCGATCGAGAACGCCGCCATGGCCGCCCAGACCGAGTCGGCTCGCGCCCAGCGCGGCCTGGAAAGCCAGGTCGAAGCCGCCCGCGCCGAGCTGTCGGCCCTGCAGGCCCGGCTGGAGACCGCCGTCGGCCGCGCCGACAAGCTGGAAGAGCTCAACGGCCACATCTCGCACAAGCTCAACGAAAGCACCGCCCAGCAGCAGGCCGTCGAACGCCGGGCCGGCGACCTCAACCTGTCGCTGGAACGCGCCCTCGAACGCATCCGCCTGCTCGAGGAGGAAGCCGAGAACCTGCGCCAGCGTCACGCCGGGGTCGACACCGCCCGGGCCGCGGCCATCGAACGCGCCGACCAGCTGGCCAAGACCGTGGTCACCCACGAAAAGGCGCTCAAGCGCGCCGAGGAACGGGCCGCCCAGCTGCGCGCCCGCTTCGAGACCCTGCAGGCCAGCCAGGACCTGGCCCGCCAGGAATACGAGGACAAGGTCGCCGAGATGCAGTCGGAAATCGAACGGGCCCGTTCGGAGGCCGCCCTCGCCGAGGGCGC
>JAQGIN010000308.1 GCA_028291125.1 Caulobacter sp. | reverse complement strand
CATCGGCACGTCGTCGATCGAGAAGGCGAAGTCGGTGCCGTGATCGAGATTGAAACCGCGCAGGAAGTACTGATTGGCCTTGCCGCTGCCCGAGTGCTGCGTGACCATCATGCCGGGCACCGCCTCCAGGATCTCGGCGGCGCGCAGCAGGGGGCGGATGGTCAGGTCGGCGCCGGCGATGGCCCCTTCGCTAGCCGCCACCGCCTTGCCGATCCGCTGTTCGGCGCGCCCGAAGGTGACGGTGACGGCCGAGACCTCCGGGGGCCGCGATGACGCGACGTCCGGCGTCTCCGCCCGACACCCGCCCGCGGCGCCCACGGCTCCCAAGGCCGCGCCGGCGGTCATTAGAAATATTCGTAACCGCATCGACGGGGCTTCCTCTTCGCCGTTGCTCGCCCGGAGGTCTGATTGGGCTGGCGGCTCTTCCTCTCGCTGCTAAATCGGCTTCGCTTCGCCGTCCCGTTATTTACGGTTTTGTTGACTGGTAAGGATGTTACGGTGCGTTACAGATGTCGTCGGAGGGCTTGAATGGCGGATGATCGGATCGCGGTCGAAGCGGGTCGGCTGCGCGAGGCCAAGGCGCTGGGGCGCTCGGACGTGCTGCCGAGAATGTTCGATTTCCTGGTCGAGCGGTCGCTGGCCGACGCCCCGCCTAAGGAGGTCGAGATCGCCATCGCCGTGTTCGGCAAGACCGCGGCGTTCGACATGTCTCAGGACGCCTCGGTCCGCGTCTATGTCCACCGGCTGCGCAAGAAGCTGGACGAGTTCTACGCCGATGACGACGCCGCGGCGGGCCGGCTGGCGATCCCCAAGGGCGAGTATAGGATCGTGTTCGAGACGCCCCGCGCGGGGGGCGGACCCCTCAAGCCCCGATGGTCGACCCGGACGCGATGGCTGGTCGCGGGCCTTGCCGCCATGCTGCTCAACGGCCTGGTCTGGGCGGGGCTGTACGGGCTGGGCCCGCCGGGCGGAGAGGCCGCCGAGGCGCGCGCCGCGGCCCCGTGGTCGCAGGTCCTGCGCAACGGCAAACAGACCATCCTGGTGGTCGGCGACTACTACATCTTCGACGAAATCGATCCGGCGACCGGCGCCGACCGCCTGGTCCGGGAATACGCGATCAATTCGGCTCGGGACCTGAGCCGCTACCTGATGCGCAACCCCGGCAAGGTCGGGGTCTACAAGGATCTGGGGCTGTCCTATCTGCCGGTCGGCGCGGCCCTGGCGCTGCGCGACGTGATCCCGGTGCTGACGCCGGGTCGCGGCGACCGCGACCAACTGCGGGTCATCGTCGCCTCGGCCCTGACCCCGGAGATGCTCAAGCAGAACAACATCGTCTATGTCGGGTATCTGAGCGGTCTGGGCCTGTTGCGCGATCCGGTGTTCGCCGGCTCGCGCTTCACGGTCGGCGACACCTATGACGAGCTGATCGACGAGACCACCCGCCAGAACTATGTCAGCCAGGAGGGCGGGCCGGAGGCGGGCGGCGGAAAGCAGCAGGACTTCGGCTATTTCTCGACCTTCGCCGGCCCGAGCGGCAATCGCGTCATCATCGTCGCCGGAACCCGGGATACGGCCCTGATGCAGATCGCCGAGGCCGTCACTAGCCGCACGGAGCTGCGGTCGTTGTCGCGGAGCGTCGGACGAGCGCCCGCCTTCGAGGCGCTGTACGCGGTGGAGGGCATCCGGCGGATGAACCTGGGGGGGCGCAGACTGCTGGCCTCGCCCCTGCGCGCCGACAGGATCTGGAGCGTCGAGCCGTCGGCGGAGCCGAAATTTCCGGAAGGCTAGGCCGCGCCCCTAGATGAAGCTGCGACTGACGAACCAGTAGACGCCGACCGCCACCAGGAGCGAGGCGCCGGCGTCGACGACGATCGGGCGGGGCAGGGACAGCTTCAGTTTCGACAGCAGCACCACCAGCAGCGAGACGCCGACCACCAGGGTCAGCTGCCCGATCTCGACGCCGACATTGAAGCCGACTAGCAGCTCGGCCAGCCGCTCGACGGGCAGGGGTTCGGACAGCAGGCTGGCGGCGAAGCCGAAGCCGTGGATCAGGCCGAACACCAGGGTGATGACCAGCCGCAGGCGTCCGGCGTCCAGCAGCTTTCCCGACACCATCAGATAGTTGGCGCTGAACAGGCCCGCGCCCACCAGCAGCAGCGCGGGCAGCGCGCCGTGACCGGTCAGCCGCGCCAAGGCCATCACCAGCAGAAACCCGCCCATCGCCAGGGCGAACGGCGCCGGATTGCGGTTCTGGACGGCCAGGTTCTCCATGCCGATCAGGGCGATGGTCAGGGCGACGAGGGCGTCGATATATTCGGCGTGCGGCCGGATTACGCCGGTCACCGCTAGGGCCAGGGTCAGGCTGTGGCCCAGGGTGAAGCCGGTGACCACGAACATCAGGTCCTTCAGCCGCCGGGAGATCAGCACCAGGCCGAGCAGGAAGGACATGTGGTCCACCCCGGTGAAGATGTGCATCACCCCCATCTTGATGAAGTCGAGGAAGTTGGCCTGTCTGAGCCGGCTTTCCTCGCCGCCCGTCACCTGCACGGTCTGGCGTTCGCTGGTCAGGATCTGTTCGACGAACTCGCCCGTGCCGGCGTTCTGGACCTGGGCGAAATGGGTGTGGCTCTTGACCAGGTCGAAGAACGCCCCGGCGTGAATCCGCAGGTTGCGGGTGGTCGGGCAGCGGAAGGTGAAGTCGTATTTGCGGTACTCGGCCGTCGCCGACAGGGTCACGACCGGCGGCAGCAGCGCGCAGGCCTGGCCGTCGGCGGTCGGATAGACCCGCGGCGTCAGATAGGCGATCAGCGCCGCGTCCGAGGGCGCTCCGCCCTTGGGCGTCAGCCGCCGGGTCTCCAGGGTCGGGATGGTCATGACCAGGTCGATCGCCGTGCCGTTGATCTCCCACACCGAATGGCTCTCGCTGCGCACGTGGGCGGCGGCGGGGGTGACGGCGGCGAAGGCCAGGATCAGGACGGCGGCCAGCCGTCCGCGCAGGCCGCCCATCAACGCAGGTCCTTGGCGACGAGGATATTGGCCCGTTTGCGCAGGAACCGCGCCTGGCGATCCTGCAGGCGCTTGATGGCTTTTTGGGTGTAGTCGCCGAGCACCTGGGGGCGGGCGGAGTCGAAGGTTCGGGCCACCGGCGGCCGGTTGTCGATCATCCGCAGCACGTGGACGCCGTCGGGCAGGGCGATCGGGGCCGAGACGCCGCCGGAGGGCAGGGCGCGGGCGATGTCGAACAGCGGGTCGCCCAGATGGATGCGCGCCGCGAAATAGTATTCGTCGCCGTCGAGCTTGCCGCTGTCGCGGCCGTCCAGCCCCGCGGCGGCGGCCGCGAGCGAGGGATAGACCCGATCCTGCGCCGTCATCACGCCCTCGTTGGCGTAGCGCGCCTGGTTGGCGTCGTAGAAGGCCTTCAGCTCGGCCTCCTTCGGCTGGCGGCTGACCGCGTCGGCGGCCACGCTCTGCTCCACCGAACTGACCATGGCCGAGCGGACGTCGGGGTCGAAGGCTGCGACGTCCAGTTCCAGGCCGCGCTGGACCAGCAGCTCCTCCTGGATCAGGTCGTCGAGCACCTTGCGCCGCTGCGATGGTGTCGCCTGGCCGTCGGCGACGCCGTACAGCGTGCGCAGCAGGGCCTGATAGTCGCTGCGGGCGATCGGCTGCTGATTGACCATGGCCACGTCCTCGGCCGGCACCACGAGGGTCGAGGTGCCCTTGGCCGTGAACAGGGCGAAGCCCGCCGCCGTCAGGCCGATCACGGCCCCGACGGCGGCCAGGACCACCGAGCGGTCGAAGCTGACCTTGGCGGCGTCGCGCCAACGCGCGGGCGCGGGCGCGGGGGAAGGGCGGATCATGGCTGCTGCCTCGCGGTCGCGACGGAAGGGTGGGACAGGGCGTGGACATAGAGCGCGACCTGGCGGATCCGCAGCGGCGACAGCCGGCCGACCCAGGCGGGACACAGGCCGTGGGCGCCGTGGGCGACGACGGCGGCGACCGCCTGGCGTTCGCCGTCGCCATAGAGCCAGGTCCGGTCGGCGAGATTGGGCGCGCCGATCGCCGGGTCGCCTTGGGCGTCGGCGGCGTGGCAGTCGTAACAGCCGCCGCGCCCGGCATAGATCGCCGCGCCGCGATCGGCCCGCGCGGCGTCGAACGGGCGCGCTTCGAGACGGCGGAGATATTCGACCACGTCGGTTATGTCGCCGGGCCCCAGCGGCTGGATCGCGGGTTCCGACATCGCCGGCCGGGGCGTGGCGTAGGCCGGCATTTCGGCCAGGTTCCAGGTGCGCGGATTGTGGGCGCGGA
>JAQGIN010000303.1 GCA_028291125.1 Caulobacter sp. | reverse complement strand
CGCAGAGCGGGGTGTTCGACAGCCACGGCTACATGCTGGCCCTGAGCGGCGAGATCGAGGCGGCCGGCGGGGCGGTGGTGATCGCCACTCCGTTCGAGGGGGCCGAGCCGCTGCCCGGCGGCGGCTTCACGGTGCGGGCCGGCGGGGCCGAGCCGGCGGCGCTGACCACTCGTCTGCTGGTCACCGCCCCTGGCCTGTCGGCCCAGGCGGTGGCGGCGCAGATCGAGGGATACCCGCAAGATCAGATCCCAAAGGCCCACTACGGCAAGGGCGTCTATTTTCGGCTGGCGGCCAAGGCCCCGTTCGAACATCTGATCTATCCGCCGCCGATCCATGGGGCGCTGGGCACCCACTATCGCAAGGACCTGGGCGGCCAAGCGGTGTTCGGTCCCGACCTGGACTATGTCGACGCCCCCGACTATTCGGTCGACCCGGCCAAGGCCGACGAATTCGCCCGCTACATCCGCCGCTTCTGGCCAGGACTGCCCGACGACGCCCTGACCCCCGACTACGCCGGGGTGCGGCCCAAGCTGCATGGCCCGGACGAGCCGCAGCCCGACTTCCAGCTGCACGGGGCCGAGATCCACGGTCTGGCCGGGCTGATGGCCTTGTTCGGCATCGAGAGCCCCGGCCTGACCAGCTCGCTGGCGATCGGCGAGGCGGTGGCCGAACGGCTGACCGACGGCGGTTGACTCATTCGTAAGCGATAGCTTACCGTAAGTCATGGCTTACGGATCAAGCGCCTTCGCCGCCCTGGCCGACCCGACCCGCCGGTCGGTGTTCGAGCGCCTGGCGGCCGGACCGGCCTCGGTCGGCGACATCGCCGCCGCCCTGCCGGTCAGCCGGCCGGCGGTGTCGCAGCATCTGAAGGTGTTGAAGACCGCCGGCCTGGTCGAGGACCGCGCCGAAGGAACCCGCCGCGTCTATCGCATCGATCCGCGCGGCATCGGGGCGATGCGCGACTGGCTCGACCGTCACTGGGCCGCCGCCCTCGACGCCTTCCAGGACTACGCCGACCAGCAGAGCGACCAGGAGCCCTCGGAATGAGCATCGCCCCCATTGTTCGCACGGTCCAGGTCAAGGCCGACCCCGCCCGCGCCTTCGAGCTGTTCGCCACCCGGATGGCGGACTGGTGGCCCCAGGGGCGGACCATCGGCAAGACGCCGCACGTCGCCATCATCGTCGAGCCCCGGGTCGGCGGCCAATGGTTCGAGCGCGACGCCGACGGCAAGGAAACCCACTGGGGCAAAGTGTTGGCCTGGGAACCGCCGTCGCGCCTGCTGCTGGGCTGGCAGATCAACAGCCAGTAGACCTTCGACTCGGGCTTCGTCACCGAGGTCGAGCTGACCTTCGCCCCGGCCGCCGGCGGCGGCACGCGGGTCACGCTGGAGCATCGTAACCTGGAACGCTTCGGCGCCGACGCCGCCCGCCACGCCGAGATGCTGAACGGTGGCTGGCCAACCTATCTCGGTCACTTCGTCGACTACGCCGACCGCCATCTCTGAAGGGAACCCGTCATGTCGAACTTCGTCGTCCACAGCATTCCCGGCAGCCCGTTCGGCCGCGCGGTCCTCGCCACCTTGGAGGAGAAGGGCGCGGCCTACAGCCTGGCGCCCGTGGCCTCGGGCGCCTTCCGCAGCCAGCCGCACCTGTCGCGCCATCCGTTCGGCCGGGTGCCGGTGCTCGAACACGACGGCCTGCTGCTCTACGAGACCCAGGCCATCCTGCGCTATCTCGACCGCGTGCTGCCCACGCCCGCCCTGACCCCCGCCGATCCAAGGGCGGCGGCGCGGATGGACCAGGTGATGAACATCTCCGACTGGTACCTCTTCCAGGGGGTCTGCAACGTCGTCGGCTTTCAGCGCATCGTCGGCCCGCGCCTGCTGGGCCTGCCGACCGACGAAGCGGCGATCCTCGAGGCCATGCCCAAGGGGCGCCTGGTGTTCGACGAACTGTCGCGTCTGCTCGGCGATCAGGCCTATTTCGCCGGCGAGGCGATCAGCCTCGCCGACCTGCTGGTCGCGCCGCACCTGGACTTCCTGGTCGAGACCCCCGAATGGGCGCCGTTGACGGCGACGACGCCCAATCTCGTGGTCTGGCTGGATCGCATGACCGCCCGCCCCAGCCTCAAGGCCACCACCTGGGAGCGGGTGAGCGCCATGGTCCAGGCGGCCTGATGGCCCTGGGGCGGATCGACATTCAGTCGGCCGCCCTCCTTTTTTCTTCCGTCATTCCCGCCCTTGTGGCGGGAACCCCTCTTTCCACCGCAGGTGCGGGAGGGGCGGACCGCTGGCGGTCCGCTTGCGCCTCACGTGTCAGCTGAACCAGGGGTTCCCGCCACAAGGGCGGGGATGACGGGCCATAAAATTGGGCTTGGCGCCATCGAAACCCTGAATATCGATCCGCCCTAGACCTGCGGCGACAGTTTCAGCAGCTGGCCGTCCTCGGCGTCGGTCAGCACGTAGATCGCGCCGTCCGGACCGACGCGGACGTCGCGGATGCGCGCCCCCAGTTCGGTCAGCAGCCGCTCCTCGCCGACCACCTTGTCGCCGTCCAGGGTCAGGCGGACCAGGTGGGTCAGGCCCATCGAGCCGACGAACAGGCTGCCCTTCCACATCGGAAACAGCTTGGCTTCGT
>JAQGIN010000301.1 GCA_028291125.1 Caulobacter sp. | reverse complement strand
TCGACATCGCCCGCAGCCCCGGCCCGGCGGAGAAGCGCTTCTGGTTCCAGGCCGACGCAGGCATGCTGGCGGTCGCGCAGCGCGTGGCCGCCCAGGTCAAGCTGGCGCGCTGCCACGGCAATCTCTGCCTGCTGAAAGACCCCAAGGTCGTGGTCGGAGGTAACGGCGTCTCGGGCCCGGCCTTCGTCGACAATGCGCAGCTGCGCGAGTGGGCCTACGCCACCTTCCAGGCCCGCGTGCTGGACATGGAGACCGCCGCCGTCGGCCATGTCGCCTATGCCAACGGCACGCCGTTCATCGCCTTCCGCAGCCTGTCGGACCTGGCCGGCGGCGATCCGGGCCAGAACCAGGCGCGGGCCTTCTATCCGCTGGCGTCCGAAAACTCGGCGACGGTGGTGCTGGCGTTCTTGAAAGCGTTGCCTTGAGTTTGACCGCCCCGCGGGCTCGGCATAGCTTCACTCGCCCCACCGTGAGGCACAGCCGATGAGCGAAATTCACGCCGACCTGATCGCCGCCGCCGCCGCCGTGCGCGAACAGGCCTTTGTCCCCTATTCGCGCTTCAAGGTCGGCTCGGCGGTGCGCGGCGCCAGCGGGCGCATCCACACCGGCTGCAACGTGGAATCGGCCAGTTTCGGCCTGACCTGCTGCGCCGAGCGCGTGGCGGTGTTCAAGGCGGTCAGCGAGGGCGAGCGCGAGATCGTCGCCGTCGCCGTGGTCACCGATGTGAGCCCGCCCGCCGCGCCCTGCGGCGCCTGCCGCCAGGTACTGTACGAGTTCGGCGCCGACATGGCCGTGATCCGCGCCAACCTGTCGGGCGAACGCATCGACGCGGTGATGCGCGACCTGCTGCCCGACGGGTTCGACGGGAAAAGCTTGGATTTCTGATCTCCTCCCTCTCCCTTGAGGGGAGAGGGGCCGGGGGTGAGGGTGATCTTCACGTGCCGGCGGATGGATTCACCCCCATCCCCAACCCTTCCCCCTCAAGGGGAAAGGGATCTATGCCGGCGCGCCCGTCAGGCTCAGGAACACGTCTTCCAGATTCGGGTCCTCGGTGGCGATGTCCTTGATGTGGATGCCGGCGCCGCGCACGGCGGCCAGCACCTGTTCGACGCTGGACTGGCCGGTCCTGTAGGTCACCGAGAACGCTCCGGCGGCGCGAAGCCTGGTCTCGAAACCGGCCAGCAGCGGCGCGGCCGTCACCGGCATATCGGGGGTCACCACCACATTGCGGGTGTCCAGCCGCCGCAGCAACGAGGCCGTGGGTTCGCAGGCCACAACCGAGCCGTGATTGACGATGGCGATCTGGTCGCAGAGCTCCTGGGCCTCTTCCAGATAGTGGGTGGTCAGGACGATGGTCACGCCCTGGCGGTTCAGCTCGCTGACATAGGCCCAGAGCTGGCGGCGCAGGTCGACATCGACCCCGGCGGTCGGCTCGTCGAGGATCAGCACCGGCGGCGAATGCACCATGGCCTTGGCCACCATCAGGCGCCGCTTCATGCCGCCCGACAGCTGGCGCACATAGGCGTTGGCCTTGTCCGACAGCCCCAGCGCCGCCAGCAGGGCGTCGGTATGGCGCTCGTGCTTGGGCACGCCGTAATAGCCGGCCTGGGTCTCCAGCGATTCGCGCGGCGTGAAGAAGACGTCGGCGGCCAGCTCCTGCGGCACCACGCCGATGGCGGCGCGGGCGTCGCGGCCGCGCTCGTCGATGTCGCGACCCCAGACCGAGACGGTCCCCTCGGTCTTGCGCACCAGGCCGGCGATGATGTTGATGAAGGTCGACTTGCCCGCGCCGTTGGGGCCCAGCAGGCCGAAGATCGAGCCGCGCGGCACCTTCAAATCCAGCCGGTTCAGCGCCGTCTTGGCCGGGGCGACGCCCTTGGCCGCGTAGATCTTGGTCACGCCATGGGCCTCGATGGCGTAGTCAGGCAGGTCCATGGGTATCCTTGGGCGGCGTTCAATTGACGGCGGGCTTGGCTCCTCGCATAGGTAGGCGCGACCGCCCCGCGCGCCAAGCGGGGTTTTGACGCCCCCCGCGTGCAAGCGCGGTCTTCAAAATGGATACGCTCCCGATGGCCCGCAAAGCCAAACCCATTCCCGACACCGCCGCCACGGTTGGCCACACCCTGCATCCGGTCCCTAATGCGCCGGAGACCCTGGTTGTCCATTCGCGCCGCATCGCCTGCGAAGGCGTCGGCGGGGCCCTGGGCCATCCGCGCGTCTGGCTCGAACTGGGCGTCGACGGCGTCGCCGAGTGCGGCTATTGCGACCGCCGCTTCGTGCTGGCCGGCCACAGCGACGGCCACGAGGACGAACGCCTGGCCCCCGGCGTGTTCGAAGACTCCGCTTCCCACTAGACGGCTGACGCCCCGGCTTCGACCGCCTATGTTGTCGGCATGACTGACGCCCTCGACCTCGACGCGACCATCGAAGACCGCCCCCTGACCCAGGACGGCCCGGCCATCCGGCTGTTTCTGGTCGACGGCAGCGGCTACCTGTTCCGCGCCTATCACGCCCTGCCGCCCCTGACCCGCAAGAGCGACGGCCTGCCGCTGGGCGCGGTCAGCGGGTTCTGCAACATGTTGTGGAAGCTGATGCGCGACATGCAGGGCGACGCCCCGACCCATCTGGCGGTGATCTTCGACCATTCGGGCAAGACCTTCCGCAACGACCTCTACGACGCCTACAAGGCCCACCGGCCGCCGCCGCCCGAGGATCTGATCCCGCAGTTCCCGCTGGTGCGCGAGGCGACCAAGGCGTTCGGCGTGCCGTGCATCGAGCTGGAGAACTACGAGGCCGACGACCTGATCGCCGCCTATGCCTGCAAGGTGCGCGACGCCGGCGGCGAGGTGGTGATCGTCTCGTCCGACAAGGACCTGATGCAGCTGGTCGGCGACCGGGTGTCGATGCTCGACACCATGAAGAACCTGCTGATCGGCCCCGACCAGGTGTTCGAGAAGTTCGGGGTCAGCCCCGACAAGGTGGTCGACGTCCAGGCCCTGTGCGGCGACAGCGTCGACAACGTGCCCGGCGCCCCCGGCATCGGCATCAAGACCGCCGCCGCCTTGATCCAGGAGTATGGCGACCTCGA
Source organism: Caulobacter sp. (assembly GCA_028291125.1). Taxonomy (GTDB): domain Bacteria; phylum Pseudomonadota; class Alphaproteobacteria; order Caulobacterales; family Caulobacteraceae; genus Caulobacter. The sequence continues at coordinate 10,755 of JAQGIN010000301.1, read as the reverse complement.
CACGCTGCTGGCGCGGGCCGGCGAGATCAAGCAGCCCAAGCGCCGCGAGACCCTGATCGAGTTCGCCGACCAGATCCGGCTGTCGCGGGCCCTGGTGACCCTGGATTGCGACACCCCGCTGCCCGAGCCGATCGACGAGCTGGTGGTGCGCGAGCCCGACGCGGCCGTGCTGAGCGCCTTCCTCGAGTTGATGGAGTTCCGCACCCTGGCGAAGCGGGTCGGCGACGGCAAGACGGCCGGAGCGGCGCCGATGGGCGACGGCGGCCTGTTCGGCGCGGCGACGCGCGGCGCGCCGACGGCGACGGTGTCCTATGTCGGCGCGGCCGCCCGGGCCGCGGCGGCGCCGGCCCCGTCGGCGGCGACGGTGGATCACGCCGGCTATGTCTGCGTCCGCGATCTTCCGACCCTCGACGCCTGGATCGCCAGGGCCCGGGCGGTGGGGACCGTCGCCTTCGACACCGAGACCGACGCCCTGTCCTCGGCCACCGCCGGCCTGTGCGGCGTGTCGCTGGCCGTAACCCCCGGCGAGGCCTGCTACATCCCTGTCGGCCACTGCGAGAAGGAAGGCCTGGCCCTGGAAGCCGCCGCCGACCTGGTGCAGATCCCGCTGCAGGACGTCATCGACCGCCTCAAGCCGCTGCTGGAAGACCCGGCGGTTCTGAAGGTGGCGCAGAACGCCAAATACGACATGGCGGTGCTATCGCGCCACGGGATCAAGGTGGGTCCGATCGAGGACACCATGCTGATCAGCTACGTGCTGGAGGCCGGCCTGCACGGCCATGGCATGGACGAGCTGTCGGAGCTGTGGCTGGGCCACAAGCCGATCAGCTTCAAGACCGTGGCCGGGACCGGCAAGGCCCAGATCAGCTTCAAGCACGTCACCCTCGACCAGGCGACGCCCTATGCCGCCGAGGACGCCGACGTCACCCTGCGGCTCTATAACGTGCTCAAGCCGCGCCTGGCCCGCGAGGGCCTGCTGACCGTCTACGAGACCCTCGAGCGGCCGCTGCCCGCCGTGCTGGCCCAGATGGAGAACGCCGGCGTCAAGGTCGATCCCGAGGCGCTGCGGCGGCTGTCCAACGAGTTCTCGATGCGGATGGCCGACTACGAGGCCCAGGCCCAGACCCTGGTCGGCCGGCCGTTCAACCTCGGCAGCCCCAAGCAGATCGGCGACGTGCTGTTCGGCGAGATGTCGATCCCCGGCGGCAAGAAGACCGCCACCGGCCAGTGGTCGACCGACAGCGACGTGCTGGAAAGTCTGGCCGCCGAGGGCCACGCCCTGCCGCGGGTGCTGCTCGACTGGCGACAGCTGTCGAAGCTGAAGGGCACCTATACCGACGCCCTGGTCGCCGCCGTCGCGCCGTCGACCGGGCGAGTGCACACCTCCTACGCCCTGGCCTCGACCACCACCGGCCGGCTGTCGTCGTCCGACCCCAACCTGCAGAACATCCCGGTCCGCACCGAGGAAGGCCGCAAGATCCGCAAGGCCTTCATCGCCGAACCCGGCCATGTGCTGATCAGCGCCGACTACAGCCAGATCGAACTGCGGCTGCTGGCCCATATCGGCGACATCCCGCAGCTGAAAAAGGCCTTCCAGGACGGGCTGGACATCCACGCCATGACCGCCTCGGAAATGTTCGGCGTGCCGATCGAGGGCATGCCGTCCGACGTGCGCCGCCGCGCCAAGGCGATCAATTTCGGCATCGTCTACGGCATCAGCGCCTTCGGCCTGGCCAACCAGTTGTCGATCCCGCAGGGCGAGGCCGGGGCCTATATCAAAACCTATTTCGAACGCTTCCCCGGCATCCGCGACTATATGGAGGCCACCAAGGCCGAGGTCCGCGAGCGCGGCTATGTCACCACCATCTTCGGCCGGCGGGTGAACCTGCCCGACATCCACGCCAAGTCGGCGGCCCAGCGGCAGTTCTCCGAGCGGGCGGCGATCAACGCCCCGATCCAGGGCGCGGCGGCCGACGTCATTCGCCGGGCCATGGTGCGCATGCCAGGAGCCCTGGAGCGGGCCGGCCTAAGCGCCCGCATGTTGCTGCAGGTGCACGATGAACTGGTGTTCGAGGCCCCGGTCGCCGAGGCCGAGGCGGTCTGCGCTCTCGCCCGCTCGGTGATGGAGAAGGCGGCCGAGCCGGCGGTGGCGCTCAGCGTGCCGCTGACCGTCGAGGCGCGGGCGGCGGTCAATTGGGACGAGGCTCACTAGACTTGGGATTGTATTGGGTCTGCGACGAAACGTCACGTCAAGGTTAACGGCGTCGCAATAAACACAGCCTCAACATCCAAGGTGGGAGATCGGTGTCGCATAGCGCTTGAATATTGTCGTTATTCGAAATCAGACCTCTCGCTGACTCCAGGAGGGTGTTTTGACGTTCGGCGACCTGAGAATTCCCACCAAGCTGATGACCGTGTTCGCGGTCATGCTGGCGACCATCGTCTCGATGGGAGTGGGGCTCTATCTCAACAAGGTCGGCTACGAGGCCTCGGTGGCGCGCGCCGAACAGGCCTTTCGCGTCAAGATCGTCGTCGACGACGCCACCTTCCGCCTGACCCGGCAGGAGAACTCGCTGCGCGGCTTCCTGCTGTCGGGCGACAACTATTACGTCAAGCGCCTGGAGGAGGCCCACAAGCCGAAATTCCTGGCCGCCGTCGGCAAACTGCGCGAGGCGGCTGGCGCCGATGAGGGCGCCGCCGCTCGGGTGGCCGCCGTGGACGCCGCCTACGCCAATTATCGCGCCCTGGCCATCGAGCCGGGCGAGGCCCTGGGCGCCGATCCGCTGACCCGGCCGCAGGCCGTGGACCTGGTCAAGCACGACGGGGTCGCCGACCAGGCGGTCGAACCGGTGGAGAACGCCATCGCGGCGATCGGCGACGCCGCCGACGCCCAGTTGGCCATCGAGGCCGCGGCTCAGAAGAAGGCGTCCCTGACCTCGAGCCTGACCTTGGCCGGTGGCATCGCCCTGACCGCGCTCGTGGCCCTGGCCGGCGGGCTGGTGCTGACCGGGGCGATCGCCGGGCCGGTGGCGGCGATGACCGCGGCCATGCGCCGGCTGGCCTCGGGCGACCACTCGGTCGATATCCCGGCGGTCGGGCGCAAGGACGAGATCGGCCAGATGGCCGCCGCCGTCACCACCTTCAAGGACGCCGCCATCGCCAAGGAGCGGTTGGAGGCCGAGGCCGAGGCGGCCCGCGGCGCCGCCGATCGCCAGCGCACCGTCACCGAGGAGGAGCGCAAGCGCGTCGCCGCCGAACTCAGCCTGGTGGTCGACACCCTGGCAGCGGGCCTGGCCAGCCTGTCGGAGGGCGACCTGACCTGCCGCATCGAAGCCGAGTTCGCGGGCCAGTACGTCAAGCTGCGCGAGGACTTCAACGCCGCGGTCGACAAGCTGCAGGCCGCCATGGTGTCGATCTCCAGCGCCACCAGCGGCATTCACGCCAGCACCGAGGAGGTGGCCACCGCCTCCGACGACCTGGCGCGCCGCACCGAACAGCAGGCCGCCAGCCTGGAGGAGACCGCCGCGGCGCTCGACGAGATCACCGCCACCGTGAAGCGAACAGCCGCGGGCGCCAACGAGGCCGCGGCCGTGGTCGCCAGCGCCCGTGGCGACGCCCGCCGCTCGAGCGAGATCGTTAGCCAGGCGGTCTCGGCCATGACCCAGATCGAGAGCTCCTCCGGCCAGATCACCCAGATCATCGGGGTGATCGACGAGATCGCCTTCCAGACCAATCTTTTGGCCCTCAACGCCGGCGTCGAGGCGGCCCGGGCCGGCGACGCCGGCAAGGGCTTCGCGGTCGTCGCCCAAGAAGTGCGGGCCCTGGCCCAGCGCTCGGCCGAGGCCGCCAAGGAGATCAAGACCCTGATCTCGACCTCGACCCGCCAGGTCGGCGAGGGCGTGGACCTGGTCGGCCAGACCGGCGCGGCGCTGCAGCGCATCTTCGATCAGGTGGCCTCGATCGACACCCTGGTCGGCGAGATCGCCGCCTCGGCCCAGGAGCAGGCCACCGGCCTGCAGCAGGTCAATGGCGCGGTGAACCAGATGGATCAGGTGGTGCAGCGCAACACCGCCATGGTCGAGGAATCCACCGCCGCCGCCCATTCGCTGAAGAACGAGGCCAATTCGCTGGCCACCCTGGTCGGACGCTTCCGGCTGGGCGGGGCGACCGCCGCCGCCCCGGCCCGCAAACCCGCCTATGCCGACCGACCGCGACCGGCCAGCCTGGTCCGTCCCGGGCGCGGCGGGACCGTCGTCGCGGTCCGCGAGGACTGGGAAGAGTTCTGACGCCGTCGCCGCCTGAAGAGGCGAGCGCGTCGCGGCGGGCCGGGGCGCCGTAGGGTCAAGCGGCCCGGCGACGGCCTGCGACATTCCGCCTCAATCTCTCGACTGAACCGCCTCAATACCTGTGGCGAATTGACTGGTGACGCTTGGCGCCGATTCCACGGCAGAGTTCGGATGACTCCGCCGTCACAGTGAAAATGCTCGCCGTAATATCGAAAGATTATGGGTATTCCGAAATCAACAAAGAGGAACCAGTTCTCTCAATATCGCGCATAATTACCTGAAGTGATTTCGATACATGAAGCGTAGTGTCAAAAATTCATGATGTTCGCCTCAAGATTGTATAGGTTATCTTCAGATTAACCTTCGAGGTTAAAAAAATCTGCAGATTAATAGTAAATCAAACCTAAATAACTCTTGACCCCCAAGCGTGGCCCTTTATAGACCCCGGTTCGCCGGCCGATGGTTTCGGTCAGCTTTTTTTGTGTGAATCCGGACAGCGACGCGTTCTCGCGCCGTCCGGCGCCGACCCGCTCCACCGAGCCGACGCCATCTGGGGATACGGACGCTTTGACACAGTTCCTGAAAACCGCCGTCGTGGCGGCCGCTCTTTCGTTGCTCGCCGGCTCGGCCTTCGCCCAAGCCACGGCGACGGTGAACACCACGGTGAACACCACGATCATCCGGCCGATCACCCTGACCCAGAACACTTCCCTGGCCTTCGGCACCGTCGTGCGTCCGGCCAGCGGCAACGGCAATGTCATCATCGACAAGGCCACCGGCGCCCGCACCTCGGATGGCGGCGTCGCCACCGTCGGCACCGGCTTCTCGCGGGCCACCTACACGGTGGCCGGCGAAGGGGCTCAGGCGTTCACCATCACCGTGCCGGCGACCATGATCATGGCCGGCCCGGGCAATATCACCGTCACCCTGGTCGCGACCACCTCCGGCTCCACCGTTCTGAGCTCCACTTTGGGCCAGGCCGGCACACTGGACTTCGGAATCGGGGGCACGTTCCCGATCAGCAACGGCACCAACAGCGGCGTCTATACCGGCACCTTCCCGGTCACCGTCGCCTACAACTAAGTAAAAATCGGCGACGTCGCGTTCCTGACCTGGCCCCTCGTTTGCAATCGCCCGGTCAACACCGGCTATTTTTCTCAAATGGAGAATTGATCTTGAAGCTGTTCACCCAATCGGCCATCGCCGCCGCCGCCCTCTCGCTGATCGCTGGCTCGGCCTTCGCCCAAGCCAACACCTCGAGCGTCACCACCAATGGTTCGGCGACCCTCGTCCAACCGATCAAGCTGACCCAAACGGGCAGCCTGGCGTTCGGCCGCCTGGTGCGTCCGGACACCGGTGCGGGCACGGCGACCCTCAGCACCGCCGGCGCGCTCAGCGTCGATGGCGGCGTCGTCGCCCTGGCCGGCGCGACCGTCTCGCACCCGGTCTACACGGTCGCCGGTGAAGGCGGTCAAGCCGTCACCACCACCCTGCCCGCCAGCTTCAACCTGGTGAACGGCGCGACCACCATCCCGGTCACCTTGACCTCGACCACCCTGCCGACCGTCCTGGACGGCACGCTGGGCGGCGCCGGCGCCGCGACCTTCGCGGTCGGCGGCAGCTTCCCGATCAGCGCGACCTCGCCGACCGGCGCCTATACCGGCTCGTTCGCCGTCACCGTCGCCTATAACTAAACCGGAGGACGCCGACACGGATCGCCGTGTCGGCGTCGCCTTTCGCCAAGGCGCACATAGCTAGGGTTCGCGCCATGACCGCCAAGTTCGGACCTCTGCCGTGCCGGATCGCCCTCACCTTCGCCTTGGGGGTCGCCGCTTCGGGCGCGCGGGCCTCGGCCATGGTCCAGACCGTCGGCAGCGCCGAGATCGTCCAGAGCGCCGGCATCGCGGTGACGCAGGACCTCAGCTTCAAGACCCAGGCCCCCACCAATATCGTCCTTTCGCCGGGCAACGCCGCCAGGATCCAGCTGACGGGCGCCACCAACAGCGTCTCGTTGGCGGTGCCGTCGATGTTCGACCTCACCCGGGCGGGCGGCATGGAGACCTTGACGGTCAACACCCTGGATGGAAACCGTAGCGTCGTCGGCGGCGCGTTGCGCGGCAATGGCGCCCTGAGCGTCGATGTCAGCGGCACGGTCGCCCTGCTTGGCGCGGCCATGGCCCCGGGCGCCTATCACGGGTTCCTGGTGGTCGTGGCGCAGTACAACTGATTGATGTGCTTAGCTTGTCGGTAACATCCTTCTACGATAACGCTGATCTCTGCCGCAGCGTGGGGCGTGCGGACATCCTCGAGGACCAGTCCATGAACCATGGCGTAATTCGTGCGTCGGCGGTCGCCGATTCGAGCCGTCGCCGCGTGCTGGGTTCTGTCCTGACGTTGGCCGGTCTCGCCCTGGTATGCGGCGCCGATCGCGCCGCCGCCCAGACGCCGCCCGCGGCTCCCGTCGCGCCGGCCTCCAGCGCCACCGTGGCCGCCAATCTGAACATTTCGCCCAAACGGGTGACCTTCGATCGCACCGGCCGTTCGGCCACCGTCTATATCTTCAATCAGGGCGGGGCGCCGGGCGCCTTCGACATCTCGGTCGTCGACCGGGTGATGCTGCCCGATGGTCAGATCCTGCCGCTGGCCGAGGCCGAGGCCAAGCCGGAGCTCAAGGACCTGGTCGCCCGTCAGAAGTCGGCCAAGGCGATGATCATGGTGACGCCGCGCCGCGCCACCCTGGCGCCGGGCAAGGGCCAGACGATCCGCATCCGCATCGCGCCCGATCCCGCCGCCCCCGACGCCGCCGGCGAGTTCCGCAGCCACCTGACCGTGACCACCATCCCGCCGCCCGACATCGGCCTGACCGCCGAACAGGCCGCCGCCGCCACGCCGGGCCAGCTGCAGTTCGTGATCAATTCGGTGTTCGGCCTCAGCATTCCGGTGATCGTCCGGGTGGGGGCGCCCGACGTCCGCGCCGCCATCGAGAACGCCAAGCTCGGCTACGCCGAGGTGTCCGCCGACGGCGTCAGCCCGGCCAAGCGCACCCCCGTGGTCAATTTCGACCTGGTCCGCGCCGGCGGCAGCTCTCTGTTCGGCAATATCGAGATCCGCGGCAAGGGCCGCGGCGAGCCGCTCGGCGTGGCCCGCGGGGTCGGCGTCTATACCGAGATCGACCGGCGCGCGATGCAGATCCCGCTGAGCCGGGCCCCAAACCCGGGCGAGGCGCTGGAGATCACCTTCAGCGACGATGACACCTCGCCTGGCGCACTCCTGGCCAAGGGTGCTGTCGGACCCTAGGCGTGCGGCGTGGCTTGCCCTTACCGTGGTGGGGGGGTTAGCAACCCCACACGCCGCACGTTCGGAACCCCCGCCCTCCGCGATCGCTCAGGCGGTCGCGCCCTCGGCCATCGCGACGACCGCCCCCAGCGCGGTGCGTGAAGAAGATCTGCTGCTGTTCGCGGTCGAACTCGACGCCCTGACCCTGACCGACAGTCTGGCCGCCTATGGCGCGCCGGAAGATCCCTTGATCCCCCTGGGGGAGCTGGCGCGCCTGCTCGACCTGGATCTGGATGTCTCGCCCGCGGCGCGCCGGGTCACCGGCCGGCTGGGCGAGGCGCAGCGCTCGGTGATCATCGACCTGGCCAGCGGTACGGCGCGCGTCGCCGGCAAGCCCATCGCCCTGACCCCCGAGGACGTCGTCGTCACGGCGTCGGAGATCTATTTCCGCGCCTCGGCCCTGCAGCGCCTGCTGCCGATCACCCTGGCGATCGACACCGAGGCCCTGCAGATCAAGATCGCCGCCCTCGAGACCCTGCCGATCCAGGCGCGGCTCGAGCGCATCGCCCGGTCCCGCGGGACCGGGGCCAATGTCGAGAGCGACGAGCCGACGCTGAAGGTCGCGACGCCCTACCGGCTGCTGTCGGCCCCCGCCTTCGACGTCGCCGTCGAGACCGGGGTCAGCAGCCTGTCGTCCAACACCGTCCGGCGCTACGACGTGCGCATCGGCGGCGATCTGCTCTATACCGGCTTCCAGGGCTATGTCGGCTCCGACGAGCACGGCGAGGTCTCGGCCGTGCGGGCGACGGTCGAGCGCCACCGGGTCGGGGGCGGTCTGCTGGGGCCGATCAACGCCACCAGCGTCACCGGCGGCGACGTGTTCACCCCCAATCTGGCGATCGGGGCGCGCAGCGTCGGCGGCCGCGGCTTCGCCTTCACCACCGCGCCGCTGGAGCAGACCAGCGTCTTCGACCGCATCGACCTGCGCGGCGAGCTGCCGATCGGCTACGACGTCGAACTGTACGTCAACGACATCCTGCGCAGCGGCCAGCGCACGCCAGTCCAGGGCCGCTACGAGTTCCTGGCCGTGCCCCTGGTGCGCGGCGTCAACGTCATCCGCATCGTCAGCTACGGCCCGCGCGGCGAACGCTCGGAGACCACCAAGGTGGTCAATGTCAGCGGCGGCCAGATGAAGTCGCACCAGACCACCTTCGAGTTCGGCGTCGTGCAGCAGGAGCGGCCCTTGGTGGCGGTTCGCGCCAGCGCCAGCGCCACCGACATCGTCGACGTGGTCTCGACGGCCGGCCGGATGCGGGCGGTGGCCAGCCTCACCCACGGCCTGACCCAGAATCTGACCCTGGTGGCCGGCGCGGCGCTCTATCCGGCCGCCGCCGATGACGACCGCCAGCTTTACGCCCTGGGCCTGCGCACCTCGATCCTCGGCCTGGCCACCCAGTTCGACGCCGCCGGCGACGACAAGGGCGGGGTGGGCCTGGCGCTCGGCGTGGCCGGGCGGCCGTTCGGCGTCTCGGTCGTCGGTCGGCATTCCATCTACAGCGGCGGCTTCATCGACGAGGCCTATCCGGCCGGCGACCTCACCCGCCAGCTCAAGCGCCACAGCGAGCTGTCCGTCGACGGCTCCCTGGCCTTCAAGGACAAGGTCCTGCCGCTGTCGGGCCGCCTGCAGCACGACCTGTACACCAACGGCGCGACCAACCTGCTGGCCTCGAGCCGGGCCTCGACCACGGTGGCCAACATCCTGGTCTCCGGCGGGCTCGACTATGAGCGCACCCACGACACCAGCGCCGGGTTGCAGCAACGCCTGGCCGGGGTGTTCTCGGCCTCCAAGTTCGCCGGCTACACCTGGCAGCTGCGCGGCGCGTTGGACTACACCCTGCTGCCGACGCCCCAGCTGGGGTCCTTCAGCTTCACCGCCGACCGCGATCTTTCCGAGGCGCTGGCCGTCCGCTTCGGGCTCGGCCAGTCGCTGGGCGACAGTAAGACCACCAGCATCCAGGCCGGGGCCATCTATCGCACCCGCTACGGCGACCTGTCGCTGTCGGGCGACTACACCACCCCGACCAACGACTGGCGCATCGGCCTGCAGTTCGCCTTCGGCCTGGTGTTCGATCCCACCAATCGCCGCTACGGCCTCAGCCGGCCGGGTCCCGCCACCGGCGGCAACGTCGCCTTCCAGGCCTTCGTCGACCGCAATGGCGACGGAGTGTTCGACACCGGCGACGAGCCGGTCACGAAGGTGGCGGTCGACGGCGGCGAGAAGAAAGCGGTCACCGGCCCCGACGGCCGGGTGTTCGTCACCGGCCTGGGCGTCTCGCCGATCAGCCGCCTGCAGATCGGTCTCGACGACATCGACAATCCCTATGTCCAGTCGCCGCCGCGTATCGTGCAGTTCTCGCCGCGGGCCGGCCAGGTGCTGCGCATCCCCTACCCCCTGACCCCGACCGGCGAGGTCATGGCCGTGGTCAGCCTGCGCAAGCCCGACGGCAAGGTGGTGGGGCTGTCGGCGGTGCACGTCCGCCTGGTCCGCGGCGACAACCCGCCCATCGAGGGCTCCACCGAGTTCGACGGCAGCGTCAGTTTCGAGCACCTGCCGGTGGGGACCTACCGCTTCGAGCTGGATCCCGAGCAGGCCGCGCGCCTGCGCATGCGGCTGAAGGAGCCGGTGACCTTCAAGGTGGTCGCCGACGGCGGTTTCGTGCCGGACGTGGCCGCCGAGGTGATGTTCGAGCCGCGGCCCGAGCCGGCTGCGACGCCGTGACGCGGCGGGCATTCATGGAACGTCGTCGCGTGTCGTTCACTTATCGATGACAAGCTCGACCATGAGGACAACGATGAGATTTGGCCGAGCGATGGCCGCCATGGCCGCCGCGACGGCTTTCGCCACGCTGGCGGGAGCGGCGACCGCCCAGACCTACACCACCAGCATCAGCGCCGCGCCCGACCTGGGCAAGGTGGTGTCGGCGGCCAGCGGCGACACGGTGTTCACCATCAACCCCGCCACCGGGGCGGTGACCCGCGCCAGTGGGACGGGCTTGCGGCTGACCACCACCACGATCCGCGCCATGGTCAGCGTCACATGCGGCAATCAGGGCGCCTGCAAGGACGCCTATCCGGTGGTGAAGATCGGCTCCATCGGCTCGCCGACCCGGCGGGCCCGGGCGTTGGGCAACTT
>JAQGIN010000281.1 GCA_028291125.1 Caulobacter sp. | reverse complement strand
CTGCTCGGCGGGGGTGACGCCGGCGGTGTTGTAGCGATCGGCCAGGCCGCTCAGGGTGTTGATGCCCTGATAGAGCGCGAACATCTTCTTGTAGTCGTCGCTGGCGCCCTTGACGTCGAGCTTGGCGGCGCTCTCGTCGATGAACTTGCGACCTTGCAGGGCCAGGGTGACCAGATCGCTGGCCTGGGGCGCGGTGGCGCCGCGCGTCCAGGGCGCGGTGGGCAGCGGGTTCTTGACCGTGGTGTCGGGCTCGATCACGGCCCCGCTGACGGCCAGCGTCAGCAGGTCGATGGAGGCCATCGACGTGTCGGTTCCCGCCGGCGCGAACAGGCCGAGCAGGGCCGCGGAATTGGCGGAATTGATGGTGCTCACGCGCCCAGGTCTCCGATCAGGGCGACTATCGGTGATTCACGCCTTCCAAGGCGTTAAGATCCGTAAACATCCACGCCGATCAGCTGGGCCTTCTCCAGCGCCGATCGGGCCTCGGTCCGCAGCAGCGCCCACTCCTGCGCGAGGATGCCGAGCATGACCACGTCGCGGGCCGCGCCGTCCTTGAGCACATGGCCGCGCAGATAGCCCTCGCGGCGGAACCCGGCCGCCGCCTGGGCCTTCAGCGCCGCGTCGTTGTCGGCCATCACCTCGGCGAACACCTTGTGCAGGCCGAGCGGGCCGAAGGCGCGGTCCAGCCCCAGCACCTGGGCGGCGCGGCCAGCGCCCCGCCCCCGCGCCTCGGCCGAGCCGATGAACCAGTTGAGCGCCGCGCGGCGATGGTGGCTGAGCAGGCCGGTGAGGGTCAAAAGCCCCGACGGGGCCCCGTTGCTGACGATCATCCAGCCGCGCAGGTCGGGATCCTCGCGCAGCGACCGAAACCACGCCGCGTGCGCCGCCTGGCTGGGGAAGTCGGCGTCCGACATCCAGCGATCGACTTCCGGCTCGCGCCGCCATTGGAACAGGATCGCCTCGTCCTCGTCCCGAAGATCGCGCAGCTCGATCATGCTGAAATCCGCCCCCCGACGCCTGTCCGGCGATGATCGAACCACCGAATCCCGCCGGCCGCCACCTTCGGTTAGCCGCCCTCCGGCCCCTTGAACAGGGACAGAATGGTCTGGGGGGCGCTATTGGCGATGGACAGCCCTCCCCCCGCCAGCTGCTGCTTCAACTGCAACGCCTGCAGGCCGATGCTGTCCTTGGCCATTCCCCCGTCGGCCGGTTCGACGGCCAGGGAGTTTCGCAGCTTGGTCACCGCCGCCAACTGGCTCTCGACCGCCTTGGCGGCCTCGGCGAACCGTCCCAGGCCGGCCTTCAGGCGGTCAGCCGCCTGGTCGAGCCTGGCCGCCTGGTCGGCCGCGCCGGCCGGCGTGGCCAGCGCGTCGGGGGTGAGCCCCAGGCCCGATCCGGCGCTCAGGTCCTCGACCTCGACGCTGATGGCGATGGTCCCGTCGGCGCTGGCCGGGGCGCTGAGCATCTGGAAGTTGGCGGCGGTCTTGTCGATCAGGCTGGCCCCGTCGAAGCCCGCCGAACGGACGACGGCGTCGATCCGCTTCAGCACGTCGTCGTAGCGCTCGGAATATTGCTGGCGGGTCGCCGGATCGAGGTCGGGCCCGGCGGCCACGGCGGCGCTCGTCCGGGCCTGGGACACCAGATCGCCGATCACGGCGCCGGCGGCCAAGGTGGCGTCGAGAACCGATTGGGCGCGCTGCAGCGATCCGCTCACCGCGCTGATCGCCGCCGAGGGAACGGCGTGGCTGTCGCTGAAGGTCCAGGACGCCGCCGGCGGGCGCGGCGTGTCGGGCTTGGTCGTGGCGGGGGCGGTCGAGGACGGCGCGGGGTCGGACGACGGCCTTGGGGTCTGCGGAAGAACGGGAGCGGCTTGATTGGAGCCCACGCTGATCATCACGCCACCTCATCCTGACGACGACGGAGCCACGGAGGCGCGATCGATTGTCATCGTCCTGCCCGACGCGGCGAGAATCGCCCTTCGAGCGTCGAGGATGCTAGGAAAACGTGGTGAATGAAACCTTAAGACGACAAATGGGCGACACCCGTGGGGCTCGCCGAAACACGCCGAATACGCCGCGCGACAGACCGCCCCCCGGCGGTCCGACGTCGCTCTAGATCTCGGCCTTGACCACCGTGCCGGCGCTGTAGTCGTGGCTGTGGCGAATGCGCAGAATCTCTTCGCGCGGGAACTGGTTGACGACCTCGCCGGTGCGGCGGTCGATCGTCTTATAGACATAGGACCCGGGCCCGCCGTCTTCCTCGATGATGAGGCGAAGGTCGGGATTGACCGCCTGGGGCGGCGGCGGGGGCTGGATGGCCGAAGCCTGGGGTTCCGGGACGGGCGCGACGGGGCGCGCTTCCGGAACGGTTTCGATGGGGGATGCGGTTTCGACCTTGGGGATCATATCTCCTTACGTCCGACTCGCGCCGCGACGCCTTCCGGTTAAACGCAAACGGCGGGGAGTCGCCTCCCCGCCGCCGCGATAGAAACGGATAGATCCGTTCTCTAGCCTTAACGGAACAGGCTGAGCAGCGAGCTGCTCGAGCTGTTCGCGATCGACAGCGCTTGCACGCCCAGTTGTTGCTTCGTTTGCAGCGACTGGAGCTTGGCGCTTTCCTTGGCCATGTCGGCGTCGACGAGGTTGCCCACACCGGCGTCCAGCGAGTC
>JAQGIN010000277.1 GCA_028291125.1 Caulobacter sp. | reverse complement strand
GGCGGCCGATCCAGGCGGTTCGGGACACGGCCCGCTGGCCCTGCACGCCCAGGTCCGCCACTTCGACCCGGCGGCCCGCCGCGCCGGCCTGCCGCCGGACGTCGCCGCCCTGGTCAGCAAGATCACCCCGGACTCGGTGACCTTGACCCTGGTCAACACCAGCCCGCTGCAGGCCCGCACGGTGACGGTGCAGATGGGCGCCTATGGCGAGCATCAGGCGACCACGGTGACCCGCGGCGGCAAGACGATGGCGGTCAACGCCCCTGACTTCGACGTCCGCCTGGCTCCGGGGGCGGGCGAGACCCTGACCATCGGCGTCAAACGCTACGCCCACCAGCCGACCCTCGCCTTCCCCTGGGATCGGAAAGACTAGAGGAGCGCTCGCCATGCCCGCCGTCGTCCGCCGTCCCGGCGCCGCCCTCGCCGCCCGAGTCTTGGGGGCGACCCTGCCCCTGGCCCTCGCCCTGACCGGCGCGGCGCCCGCCGTCGCCGCCCCCAAGGCCGCGACGGCGGCGGTGGCCGATGTCGGGACCTTCTTCGTCGCCGGCCACTACACCGCCGACGGCCAGGCGATGACCGGCCAGGCGCATGTGCTGTACTTGCTGCCCAAGGTCCGCCGCCACCCGACGCCGCTGGTGTTCGTCCCCGGGGCCGGCCAGACGATCACCAACTTCCTGTCGACCCCGGACGGCCGGCCCGGCTGGGCCAAGCTGTTCGTCGAGCAGGGCTACGCCGTCTATCTGATGGACCAGCCGGGGCGCGGGGCCTCGGGCTACAACCGCGGCGCCTATGGCCCGGCGACGCGGCAGACCCCGCTGCGGCTGGGCCAGCGCTTCACCGCCACCCAGAATTTCGGGCTCAAGGACGGCGAGCCCCAGGGCTGGCCGCAGGCCAAACTGCACAGTCAGTGGCCGGGGACCGGCGTCCCCGGCGATCCGATCTTCGACCAGTTCTACGCCTCGCAGGTGGAAAGCGCCGGCGGCGGGGTGTCGGCCGAGCTGGTGGCCAAGGCCGCCTCGGCCCTGCTCGACAAGATTGGCCCGGCGGTGGTGGTCACCCATTCCCAGGCGGGGGCGTTCGGCTGGGCGATCGGCGAGGCCCGCCCCGCCCTGGTCAAGGCCATCGTCGCCCTCGAGCCCAGCGGCCCGCCATTCTTCGGCGCGCCCCTGCCCTGGGGCGACGCCGATCCCAGCAAGCTGTCGCGACCCTACGGCCTGACCACCACGCCGCTGGCCTATGACCCGCCGCTGAAGGATCCCGCCGACCTGGCCAAGGTCGAGGACACGGCTCCGGACGGCCCCGGCCTGGTGACGTGCTGGCAGCAGGCCAAGCCGGCCCGCCGCCTGGTCAACCTATCGCGCGTGCCGGTGCTGATCCTGGTGTCGGAGGCCTCGTACCACGCTGGTTACGACCACTGCACCGCCCGCTACCTGACCGAGGCCGGCGTGAAGACCGACCTAGTGCGCCTGGCGCGGATCGGCCTGCACGGCGACGGCCACATGATGATGCTGGAGAAGCACAGCGCGCAGATCCAGGCCTATATCGACCGCTGGCTGACCAGCCACAAACTCGATTAGAGCCTCGACCCGTCGTCAGTCCGGCCGTGGCGCGGCGGATCGCATCACCTCAAATCGCCGCTGGCGACGGGCCGGAACACCGTCAGGAAATCCTCGAGGAACGCCCAGGCGGCGGGGTCGTGGTCGAGGTGGTGGGTGAGCAGGCCGATCGGCTCGTCCCAGGCCCGCGCCCGCCGCCGCTGGGCCAACAGCCGGCGCAGCCGCAGCAGGAAGCGGATCGCGCCGCGAAAACGGGGACGCGGCTTCCAACGCATGACGTCGAGATGGGCGTCGAGGCGCGGCGGCGCGGCCGACGCGTTCCGCGCCTGGCCATAGCCCGACAGCGCCAGGCCGTGGACCACCAGGGCCGAACTCAGGGTCGGGTGGACGCTGTTCCACGGCGGCACGAACAGCGTGGCTGGGGTTCCGGCCCGGGCGAAGGCGCTGACCGCCGCGCCAAGCTCCGACACCACATCCTCCAGCCGGTCCTGGTCATTGACTTCGCCGGACGGCGCCCCTGGCGCGGCGCGGTTCTGGTGGCGGAAGCCGTGGATCGCCAGCTCGACGCCCGGCGTGGCCCGGCAGGCCTCGGCCAGGGCCGCAAGATCGCCGTCCGGCACCGCCGCCACCGTCAGCGGCGCGGCGCGGCGCGTCGACAGGTCCAGCAGGCGTTCGAACGCCAGGGTCGGCCAGCGGGCGTCGTCGTCGCGCCACCAGACTTGCGGCGCCTGGCCGCCGACGCGCCACAGCAGGCGTTCGGGTCCGACGATGACGGCGATCAGCAGGCGATTGAGCGGCATGGCCACGGAGGCCTAGCGCGATTGGCCGAGCCGCGCATCCTCGAGGTCGAGGCCGGCCACCAGCCGGCCAGGCCTGGCCAGGCCGACCTCGGCCCCGCCGGCCCGGCCGCGCAGATAGCGGATCTCGCGGGCCTTCAGGTTCGACAGCAACGGATAGAGCCCCGCCATGACAGCGATCAGGAAGCCCAGATCCCCTTCGCGATGGCCCTTGCGCGAGACATAGCACTTGTAGAACCGGCGCACCCCGCGGAACAGGTCGTCCCACAGGCTCTTGATCTGTCCGGAGTCGGCCAGATCCTGGCCACGCAGCGCGGTGTAGCGGTTGAGACGCTGCACCATGTCGGCGATGTCGTCGTCGACCTTGTGCACGATGGCGTGGGTCAGGCGGCTGCCGGACACGCCGGTGAAGCGGGTGCCCGGATGCACCCGTTCGCTCTTCCAGGTCTTGACGCCCTTGCGGAACAGCCGCGCCACCGAGGACGCGCCGAACGAGCCGCCCCAGCCGTCGCGCACCAGGCGGTCGCCGACATAGTTGGCGACCGGCACCTGGTGCCAATCGCCCGCCCCCCCCGAGGCGACCACGTCGGTGATTTCACGCGCCAGGGCCGACGGCACGATCTCGTCGGCGTCGATCTCCAGGATCCATTCGCCCTGGCAGGCGGCGACGCCGGCCGCCTTGCGCAGGCCCTCGACGGGAAAGATGCCGGAGATCACCCGCGCCCCCATCTGGCGGGCGATGGTCTCGGTGCGGTCGGTGCAACGGTCGGCGACGACCACGATCTCGTCGCAAAAGGCCAGGCGCGCCAGGCATGAGGCGATGCGCGCCTCTTCGTTGTGCGCGCAAACAAGACCCGAAAGCACCGGCATAAACAGCGTCCCCCGACGGACGGCCAGCGAATGTTTCTGGCCTGTCACGAGATAGACGCCGCCGAAACCACCCCCCCTCAGGAAAAACTGTCCGAGCGAGGACGATGGCCGGGGAAAAATCCTGGCGCGAAAAGGCGATCAACCTGGGGTGTCGAAGGCTCGCCCGGGACCGCCTAGAAGACGCGCGCCAGCGACAGGCTCCAGGTGCGCGGCCGCAACGGCGTCACCTGCCGCACTTGGCCGAAGCTGAACGGATTGCCATAGGCGAAGGTGTCGCTCGAGGCGTCGGCCGGATTGGTCACCGCCAGGCCGCCGCGCCAGCGCGAGGTCTCGATCTGGGCGGCCAGCCGGCCGGTGACATAGCCGCCCATCGACGGCGAGAAGCGGCGATCGAAGGTCAGGCGCGAGCGGCCGACATAGCCCATCTCCGCCGTCAGCACGAGCCAGGCGTCGGCGCGCAGCTGATCCTGGTAGCGGACCAGGGCCCCGGCCGAGACGTCCGGCACGCCCGGCAGGCCGCTCTGGGACACGGCGGCGAAATTGGGGTCGACCTTGGTCAGCACCGGCCGATTGAACAGGGCGTTGGCCTGCAGCGACAGATGCGACCCGACGCGGAACACCCCCTCGGCCTCGAGGCCCGTGTTGCGGCCGTCGCCGACATTGGCGGTGTAGGACAGGCCCGAGCTCAGATACTGGTCGGTCTGGATGTCGGTCCAGACGTCGTAGAACAGGGCCGTGCGCAGGGCCAGGCGGCCGTCGAACGGGCTGAGGCTGGCGCCGATCTCGTAGTTGCGCAGATGATCGGGCTTGAACGCTCGCCGCAGCGGCGACGGCGCGACGAGGCCGCCAGAATTGAAACCGCCGGAGCGGTAGCCCTCGGACGTCATCAGATAGACCAGCCCACCGCTGCCCCACTGGCGCTGTAGCGACAGCTTGGGCGAGACGCCGGAGAAGTCGGCCTCGCGGTCGAAGTCGCGCGACTGGCCGGGCGGCGAGGCCTCGACCGCCGAGGTGGTGCGCACCACCGTGCGGAAGGCCCGGGCCCCCAGGCTAGCCGACCAGCCGCGCCCCAGGTCGTAGGTGGCCTCGCCGTAGGTGGCCAGTTCGCGCCGGCGGTCGCGGCGCGCCTCCAGATAGATCAGACGCGACGGTTCCGAGGCGGTGCGGGCCCGCAGCTCGCCGTCGCCGTCCTCCTGGCTGGCCAGGCCGTAGACGCCGACCATCCAGCGCAGACGGCCGCCCTCGGGCGAGGACAGCACCGCGTCCTCGACCAGCAGCCGCACATTGCTGGCCTCGTCGAACAGGCCGACGTCGACGGCCATGTCGCTGGAGGCGGTGAGCGCGGCGGTGGCGTCGAAGCGGCTGGCGAAGCGGTGATGCACGTAGCCGGTCGAGGATTCGAACGTCCCCCAGGATCCCGATCCGCTCAGGGTGGCGGCGGTCTGGAAGAAATGGTTGCCGTGGGTCTCGCGCACCTGGTTGGCGCGCCGCAGCCCGCCCAGGCTGGGGGTGGTGTACTGGGTGTCGGTCGAACTCAGATTCTGCTGGGCGCCCGAGACAGTCAGCGACCAGGCGTCGTTGAGCCGCAGGGCCAGGGCGGCCCGACCGCCGCGCCGCGTCGTGCGGTCGACGTTCGACAGGCGCAGATTGACGTCGTCGACATAGCCGCCGTCGACATCGGCATAGGCCGCCACCCTCAAGGCGGCGCGGTCGGCGACCAGCGGCAGGTTGACCACACCCTCGATCTTGCCGCTGGGCGAGCCCGACTTGGTGGCCGCGACGGTCGCCGAGGCCAGGCCCGAGCGCTCGCCGAACACCGGCTTCTGGGTGACGATGCGATAGACCCCGCTGAGCGAGCCGCCGCCATAGAGAGCGCCCTGCGGGCCGCGCAGCACCTCGACGCGCTCGATGTCGATCAGCCGCAGGTCGGGATCGGGGGCGTTGTAGGTCAGCGGCACGTTGTCGAGATAGGTGCCGACCGTCTGCTGGGTGCGGCCGGTGAAGGTGCCGTCCGACAGGCCGCGCAGCATGATCTTGTTACGGGCGGCGCCCAGATTGGTGGTGATGAACCCCGCCGTCTGCTGCGAGATGCTGGTGGTGTCGACCGCGCCGCCGTCGAGCAGCCGCCCGGCCCCGACCACGCTGATGCCACCGGGCACCGCTTGCAGGCGCGTCCGTCGCTTGGTGGCGGTGACCACCACGCTGTCCAGGGCCGCGGGTTCGACGACGACGATCGACGGGTGGATCGGCGTGGCCGGCCGAGCGGCCGGCAGGATGCGGACGGTGGCGTTGTCGAGGATCTCGAACCGACACGGCGCGCCGGCCAGCAGCGCCTCCAGCGCCTGGCGCAGGGTCATCGCCCCCGACAGGGCGGAGCTTCGCCCGGGGCAGGCGGAGGCGCCGCCGAGGGTGACGCGGGCCTGGACGCCCAGATCGATCAAGGCCTCGGACCGCGCCTTGGCGGGAATCCGCACCGTATAGCGGACCGGCGCGGCCACGCCGGCGCCGGCCACGGCCAGCGAGGAGATCAGCGCCAACGCGAGGACGGGACGACGCTGGGACATGCCGAGGGTGGGAATCGCCTGACGAGAGGGCAACGGTGGAAAAACGCCGTTCCTACCCTTGCCGTGCTTCCGCTCCGCCCGTCTAGAGCTGATCGTCGGGGAGCGACGCCGTCCGCCAGGGGCCGGTCAGCGCGACCGGATGACGACGGCGTCCGGAGTGGTGGTGGCCTGGACCGGAAGCAGACTGGACAGGCGCGCGACCATGGCATCCTGCCGGTCGACGATCAACACACCGGAAAGTCGCAGATCGGCGGCATGCGCGTCGCCCAGTTGCAACGGCCGCGCGAACTGGCGGTTCAGGTCGGCGACGATCTCCGACAGCGGCTGGTCGCGATAGATCAGCCGGCCCTCGCGCCAACTGGTGATCTCGTCGACGGCCACCGGCCGCGGGCGAGCCCCGGCCTGGCCCTCGACATGGGACAAACCCTCTCCAGGCAGGAGGCGGATGAGCGTCGGACGGTCGGCGGTTCCGGGGCGCACCTCGACCACGCCGCGTTGCACCGCCACGGCCACCGCGCCGTCGCGATGGCGAACGTCGAAGGCGGTGCCGACCACCCGCACCCGGGTGTCACCGGCGTCGATCACGAACGGCCGGCGCGGATCCTTGGCGACGTCGAAGAAGGCCTGGGCGTCGCCCAGGGTCACGTGCCGCTCGCCGCGGGCGAATCGCACGGCGATCTTGGAATGGGCGTTGAGATCGATGCGGCTGCCGTCCTCGAGGACGACCGTCTTCCGTTCGCCGAAGCCGGTCGAATAGACGGTCTCGGGGGCGGCGGTCAGGGGCAGCAGCACCGCGCCGACGACGCCGGCGGCGGCCAGGGCCGCGCCGGTCGACCAGATCCAGGCCCGCCGTGAGGGGCGGAGTCGCGGCCGAATCACCGCGACCGGCGCGGGCGGCGGCGGCGCGAGTTGGGTCGGGCCGAGGTCGAATTCCTGATCGAAGGCCAGGGCGGCGTCATAGGCGGCCGTATGGTCGGCCGATTCCGCCAGCCAGGCGTCGAACGCCAGCCAGTCAGCCTCCGTGACGGAGGGCCGCTGTAGACGGACCAGCCATTCGACCGCCGCTGCTATGGCCTGTTGGGACCGCGTCATTCCGCTCCGCCCTGGCGCCTATCGACGCCGTCATAACAGTAAGACGTCATCAAAAGCCTGACACCTCCGAACTTTGTCGTCGCCGCTCGAAACACGGTCATGGCAGCTTCGCGATCAGCGTCTTGAGGGCGGCGCTTATGTGCTTCTCGACCGAGCTGCGGCTGACGCCCATGGCGATGGCCGTCTCGGCGTGGCTCAGCCCCTCCAGCTTGTGCAGGGTGAAGGCCCGCGCCTCGCGCGGCGGCAAGGTTTCGAGCGCCGCCATCAGGGCCGCCAGCCGCTGGCGGGCGGCGACGACGTCGTCGGCGGCCGGGGCGTCGGCGATCTGCTCGCCGCCCACCGTGGCGCCCTGCAGCCGTCGCCAGCCCTCGTCCCGGGCGCTGGCCCGCGCCCCGCTGCGCAGGCGGTCGAGCATCAGGTTCTGGGCCATGCGGAACAGCAGGGCCGAGCCGCCCTCGCGGGCGTCGACCTCGCCCATCGCCTGGACCTTCAGATAGAGGTCTTGCACCAGGTCCTCAGCCTCGGCCGTCGACCGCAGCCGGGCGGCGAACAGGCGCACCAGATTGACCCGCTTCTCCGCGTACAGCCGCAGCATCGGCGTAATCGGGCGAGGATCGGGGGACGAATCTAGCGGCGGCCCGGTCAGGGGGCGTCTCCGAGGCTGGCGGCGCCGCCGCGGCTGGGGATTGGAGCCCTCAGCCTAACGACGCCCGCGCCCAGGGTCCAGGGTCCAGCCGCGTCATTCGAACGGGCCCAGATAGTCGAGCTTGCCGACCGCCAGGCCGTTGTGGCGCAGGATGTCGTGAGCGGTGACCAGGTGGAAGAAGAAGTTCGGCAAGGCGAAGCGGAAGAGGAAGGCGTCGCCCGCCAGGCTGGGCGCGAACGCGCCGAACTTCAGTTCGATGGTGCGCTGCTCGGCGCCGTCGAAAGCGGCCGGATCGACGCCTTCGATGAAGGCGATGGTGTGGGCGATCCGCGTCTGCAGTTCGGCGAAGGTCTTTTCCTCGTCGGGGAAGCGCGGCGCCTCGACGCCGGTCAGGCGCACCACCGAGGCCTTGGAGGTGTCGCTGGCGCGCTGCACCTGGCCCGATAGCGGCAGCATGTCGGGAGCCAGGCGGGCGTTGATCAGCACCTCCGGTGCGTAGCCGCGCTCCTCGGCGTGGCCCTCGGCCTTGGTCAGCAGGGTCGACAGGTTGCGCAGGCCGCGGGTGAAGACCGGGGTCGAGGCCTGGTGCATGGAGACCGCCATGGGAGTTCCTTTGGCTGAAGCACGCGGGCCGACCCCGCGGTCGCCCTGCATGTCGTGCGCCGCGACGTGTGGACAAGAGGCCTAGCTTGGGCTGATCTCGCCTCACGTAAAAGGGCGGGGTTGGTGTCGTGAAGTTTCTTATCGCCGGGCTGATGGCCCTCACGGCCGTGTCGGCCCAGGCCGGCCCTCAGGACGACGCCCGCTTCCAGGCGATCTATGGCGACGAGTGGCGCTGGCGCCAGGACCAGGGCCTGGCCGATCCGGAGGACGACGAGGGCTTCCGCGACCGCCTGCCGGCCGTCAACGCCGCCGCCCAGCAGGCCAGGCTGGCGCGCTGGACCGCGGTGCTGAAGGCCCTCGACGGCGTCGCCCCCCAGAGCCTGTCGCCGACCAACCAGATCAACTACGCCGTCTATCGCTACCAAGTCGAAAGCCTGGCGGCCGAGGCCCGGCTGCGCGGCTACGAGATGCCGTTCAACTCCGATTCCGCCTTCTGGTCGGACTTCGGCTACACCGCCCGCAAGACTTTTCACACCACCGACGACTATCGCAATTACCTCAAGCAGATCAGTCAGTTGCCGCGCTATTTTGACGAACAGATCGTCAATATGCGCACCGGCCTGAAGCGCGGCTTCAGCGTGCCCAAGGCCACCCTGGTCGGCCGAGACCAGGCGATCGTCGCCGTCGCCCAGGCCAACGATCCGGCCGCCACCGTGTTCTACGAGCCGTTCAAGGCCATGCCGGCCAGCATCCCCGCCGACGAACAGGCGCGGCTGCGGGCCGAGGCGCTGGCGACCATCCAGCAGGGGATCATCCCGGCCTACGGCAAGCTGCTGACCTTCATGCGTAGCGAATACGTGCCCCAGGCCCGGACCACCCTGGCGGCCGAGGCGATGCCGGACGGTCAGGCCTATTACCGGGCCCAGATCCGCGAATACACCACCTTGGAGCTCGAGCCGGAGGCCGTGCACCAGCAGGGCCTGGCCGAGGTGGCCAAGATCCGCGCCCAGATGGTGATCACCATGGGCGAGGCCGGCTTCCAGGGCGACCTGCCCCAATTCCTGGCCTTCCTGCGCAGCGACCCGCGCTTCTACGCCAAGACGCCGGAAGAGCTGCTGATGCACGCCGCCTGGATCGCCAAACGGGTCGACGGCCAGCTGGGGCGTTATTTCGGCCTGCTGCCGCGCAACCGCTTCACCATCAAGCCGGTGCCGGCCGACATCGCCCCCTACTACACGGCCGGGCGCGGCGGGGCCGACACCTACTGGGTCAACACCTACGATCTGCCATCGCGGCCGCTGTACAACCTCACCGCCTTGACCCTGCACGAGTCGGCCCCCGGCCATTCGCTGCAGCTGTCCCTGGCCCGCGAACAGGGCGAGCAGCCGCCGT
>JAQGIN010000217.1 GCA_028291125.1 Caulobacter sp. | reverse complement strand
ATGCCGTGCTCCATCTTCATGGCCTCCAGCGTCAGAAGCTTTTGTCCGCGCGTGACCGCCTGGCCCTCGTCGACATCGACCGCGATGACCCTCCCGGGCATGGGACTGAGGATCGCGCCGTCGGAGGTCCTGCCGCCGCCGATGGCGTCCACCCGGCCCGGACCGATGGGCCACGCTTCGCCATCGAGGAACAGGATGTCGCGCCCGGCGACCGAAGCGACGCATCCCTCGGCGTTCGACGCGGCCTCGACGAGATAGATGGAACCGGCGATGGAGACGGCGATCTGACGCCGCGCCGAAGCATTGGCGCGAAAACCCGTCAGGTCGGTCCAGGCGCCCCCCGTCGGCGCCCCGATAAGGGCTGAGGCCGCGGCGGCCTGAATGGCGGCGGAGGGCTCCGCGGTCGGGACCAGGGCGCCGATGCCGCGCTCGATGAAGCCGGTGTCCACCCTGCCGGCCACGAAATCGCCGTCGGCGGCCGCGCGGGCCAGAAAGGCGGCGTTGGTGCGGACGGGCCAGACCTGGACCTGGCCGGCGGCGGCGGCGAGCTTCGCGGCGGCGGCCTGGCGCGTGGGCGCATGGACGATCAGTTTGGCGATCATCGGATCGTAGAAGGGCGTGACCTCGCCGCCCTCGCAGACGCCGGCGTCCACACGCACGTCACCGGGCAGGCGTAGCCGGTCCAGCGGACCGGTGGACGGCAGGAAGCCGGCGGTCGGATTCTCCGCATACAGGCGCGCCTCCATGGCCCAGCCGTTGATCGCAAGTTCGTCCTGGCGTTTGGGCAGGCGCTCGCCCGACGCGACGCGCAGTTGCCATTCGACCAGATCCTGGCCGGTGATCGCCTCGGTCACCGGATGCTCGACCTGCAACCGGGTGTTCATTTCCATGAACCAGATGCGATCGATCTTCAGGCCTTCCGAAGCGTCGGCGATGAATTCGATCGTGCCAGCGCCGACATAGTCGACGGCCTTCGCGGCCTTGACCGCGGCGGCGCATACGGCCTCGCGCACCTCGGGCGTCATGCCGGGGGCTGGGGCTTCCTCGATCACCTTTTGATGGCGCCGCTGCAGGGAGCAGTCACGTTCGAACAGGTGCACGACGTCGCCGTGCGTGTCGCCGAAGATCTGGACCTCGATATGCCGCGGCGACAGGATGTATTTCTCGATCAGCACCCTGTCGTCGCCGAAAGAAGACGCCGCCTCTCGCCGGCAGGAGGCGAGCATGTCGACGAATTCGGCTGAAGCCTCGACCTTGCGCATTCCCTTGCCGCCGCCGCCGGCGACGGCCTTGATCAGGACGGGATAGCCGATGGAGTCGGCCTGAGCCTTCAGATGATCGGGATCCTGGTTCTCGCCCATATAGCCGGGGGTGACGGGCACGCCCGCGGCGATCATCAGCGCCTTGGCCGAATCCTTCAGGCCCATGGCGCGGATCGAGGACGCCGGCGCGCCGACCCAGACCAGCCCCGCCGACGTCACGGCGTCGGCGAAGTCTGCGTTCTCCGACAGGAAGCCGTAGCCTGGATGGATGGCCTCGGCGCCGGTCGCCTTGGCGGCGGCGATGATGCGCTCGCCCAGGAGATAGGATTCCCGGGCCGGTGGCGGGCCGATGCGCACCGCCTCGTCGGCCAGCCGGACATGCAAGGCCGCGACGTCCGCGTCGGAATAGACGGCGACGGTGCGCACGCCGAGCCTCCTGGCGGTCTTGATGACGCGACAGGCGATCTCGCCGCGGTTGGCGATGAGCAGGGACTGGATCATGGCCGTCACATCCGGAACACGCCGAACGCGGGGCGTTCGGGCATCGGCGCGTTCAGGGTCGCGGCCAGAGCCAGGCCCAGCACGTCGCGGGTCTGGGCCGGGTCGATGATCCCGTCGTCCCACAGCCGGGCGGTCGCGTAGTAGGGATTGCCCTCGTCCTCGTATTTCTGGCGGAGGGGGGCCTTGAAGGCCTCGGCCTGCTCGGGCGTCCAGGTCTCCGCGTCGCGGTGGACGGTGGCCAAGACCGCGGCGGCCTGTTCGCCGCCCATGACGCTGATCCGGCTGTTGGGCCAGGTGAACAGGAAACGCGGCGAATAGGCTCGGCCGCACATGCCGTAGTTGCCGGCTCCGAAGGAGCCGCCGATCAGGACGGTGATCTTGGGCACGTTGGCCGTGGCGACGGCGGTCACCAGCTTGGCGCCGTGCTTGGCGATGCCCTCGGCCTCGTACTTGCCGCCGACCATGAAGCCCGAGATGTTCTGCAAGAACAGCAGCGGGATCTTCCGTTGGCAGGCCAGCTGGATGAAGTGGGCGCCCTTCTGAGCGCTCTCGGAGAACAGCACGCCGTTATTGGCCAGGATGGCCACCGGCATCCCCCAGATGTGGGCGAAGCCGCAGACCAGGGTTGCGCCATACAAGGCCTTGAACTCGTGGAATTCGGACCCGTCGACCAGCCGGGCGATGACCTCGCGCACGTCATAGGGCGCGCGCACGTCCTGGGGCACGACGCCGTAGAGTTCCTCGGGCGCGTAGCGGGCCGGCCGTACGGCCGCGAGATTGATCGGCGGCGGCGTCTGCGGCGGCAGCGTCGAGATGATGTCGCGAACGAGGGTCAGGGCGTGCTCGTCATTGTCGGCGACGTGATCGACGACCCCGGACCTGCGGCCATGGGTGTCGGCGCCGCCCAGGTCCTCGGCCGAGATGACCTCGCCGGTGGCGGCCTTCACCAGCGGCGGGCCGGCCAGGAAGATGGTGCCCTGGTTGCGCACGATCACCGTCTCGTCCGACATCGCCGGCACATAGGCCCCGCCCGCCGTGCACGAGCCCATGACGCAGGCGATCTGGGCGATGCCCTTGGCGGACATGTTGGCCTGGTTGAAGAAGATGCGGCCGAAGTGTTCGCGGTCGGGAAACACCTCGGCCTGGTGCGGCAGGTTGGCCCCGCCGCTGTCGACCAGATAGACGCAAGGCAGATGGTTCTGCTGGGCGATCTCCTGGGCCCGCAGGTGCTTTTTCACCGTCATCGGGAAATAGGCCCCGCCCTTCACGGTCGGATCGTTGCAGACGATCATCACCTGGCGGCCCGACACCCGGCCGATCCCGCAGATCATCCCAGCGCCCGGCGCGCCGTCGGGTTCGGCGGCGGTCCCGTACATGCCGTTGGCGGCCAGCTGACCGATTTCCAAGAACGGCGACCCCGGATCCAGCAGCCGATCGACACGGTCCCGCGGCAAAAGCTTGCCGCGGGAAACATGGCGCTCTCGCGCCCGCGCGTCGCCGCCCAGGCTCGCCTTTCCCACGGCGGCGCGGAGGATCTCGACCAGATCGCGGTTGTGTCTCGCATTGGCCTTGAACGGGTCGCTCTCGGTCGAGAGCGACGACATCAGGACCGGCGCGCTCACGATCCCAACAACTCACGACCGATCAGGAAGCGGCGGATCTCGTTGGTGCCGGCGCCGATGTCATAGAGCTTGGCGTCGCGGACGAGCCGCTCGACCGGCCATTCCTTGGTATAGCCGGCTCCGCCCAGGGCCTGCACCGCCTCCAGGCTGACCTTCACGGCGTTCTCCGAGGCCAGTAGGATCGCGCCGGCCGCGTCGGAGCGCGTGGCCTTGCCCGCGTCGCAGGCCCGCGCCACCGCATAGACATAGGCCCGGGCCGAGTTCAGGGCGACGTACATGTCGGCGACCTTGGCCTGCATCAGCTGGAAGGAGCCGATGGCCTTGCCGAACTGCCTCCGCTCGCGGACGTAGGGCAGGACCACGTCCAGGGCCGCCTGCATGATGCCCAGCGGCCCGCCGGAAAGGACCGTGCGTTCATAGTCGAGGCCGCTCATCAACACCCCCGCGCCGCCGCCGACCGGGCCCATGACGTTCTCCTCGGGGACCTCGCAGTCCTCGAACACCAGTTCGGCCGTGTCGGAGCCGCGCATGCCCATCTTGTCGAGCTTCTTGGAGACGCTGAAGCCCTTCATCCCCTTCTCGATCAGGAAGGTGGTGACGCCGCCGCTGCCCTCCCCCGTCCGCACATAGACAACCAGGGTGTCGGCGGTGGGCGAATTGGTGATCCAAAACTTCGTGCCGTTCAGCACATAGCGGTCGCCCTTCTTCTCGGCGCGCGTCCGCATCGACATGACGTCCGAACCCGATCCGGCCTCCGACATGGCCAGCGACCCCAGGTGCTCGCCCGAAATCAGCCTGGGTAGGTATTTCCGCTTCTGCGCGGGCGTGCCCCAGCGGCGGATCTGGTTGACGCAGAGATTGGAGTGAGCGCCGTAGCTGAGGCCGATCGAGGCCGAGGCGCGCGACACCTCCTCCATGGCCACGACGTGCTCGAGATAGCCCAGGCCAAGTCCGCCGAACTCCTCCTCGACCGTGACGCCATGCAAGCCCAACTCACCCATCTCGGGCCACAAGTCGCGGGCGAAGGTGTTGGTCTCATCGATCTGCGCGGCGCGCGGCGCCAGCCGGTCGGCGGCCCAGCGCGCGGTCGTATCGCGGATCATATCGACTGTTTCGCCCAGGCCGAACTCCATCGACTGGGGCGCGAAAGGAATGCTCATGATCAGGTTCCGGGCGTCAAATGTGAATGGCGTGGCCGAGCGCCTTCAGCGCGCTCTCGTAGATGGCTTCGCCCAGAGTGGGATGGACGTGGATGACGCCGGTGACGTCTTCCAGAACGGCTCCCATCTCCATCAGGGTGGCGAACTCGCCCGCGAATTCGGAGCAGTGGCGACCCACGGCCTGGATGCCGAGAATTCGATGATCGGACTTGCGGGCCAGGATCCGAACGAAACCGCCGTCGTCCCCGGCCTGCATCGACAGGGCGCGGCCGTTGGCCTGAAACGGGAACTGACCGACGATGGTTTCGACGCCTTCGGGGGCCTGATCGGGCAGAAGGCCGACGCTGACGATCTCGGGTTCAGTGAAACAGACGGCGGCGATGGCGGCCGGGTCGAACCGTCGCCGGCGGCCCGCGATGATCTCGGCGACCATCTCACCTTGCGCCGACGCCTTGTGCGCCAGCATCGGCTCGCCGACCAGATCGCCGATGGCCCAGACGTTGGTGGTGGAGGTCGCGCAACGGTCGTCGATCTTCACGAAGCGCCCGTCCATCGCCAGCCCCATCTGGTCCAGCCCCCAGCCTTCGGTCTGGGGCTTGCGGCCCACGGTGACGAGGATGCGCTCGGCCGGCACGACCAGTTGGCTCTCGCCGCCCGCCGTCTGGATCAACAGGCCCTCGTCGTCCTGGCCCAAGGCCTTCGCGCCGAGATGAACCGTGACGCCGTGCTGTTCGAGCCAACGCGACACCGGCGCGGTCAGCTGGGCGTCGTAAAGCGGCAAAAGGCGATCCCTCGCCTCGACGATGGTGACCTTGGCGCCCAGCTTGGCGAAGGCGATGCCGAGCTCCAGGCCGATATAGCCGCCGCCAACCACCGCCAAGGTCGCCGGAACCCCGGACAGGGACAGCGCCTCGGTCGAGGAGATCACCCGGTCCGCGAATGGCAGGAACGGCAGTTCGACGGCGGTCGAGCCCGTGGCCAGGATCACATGTTCCGGCTGGATCGTGACGGGGCCCTCGGCGGTCTCGACGGTGCAGGTCTTGGCGTCGGAGAAGGTCGCCCAGCCGACCACGGCCTTCACCTTCGCCTTGCGCAGCAGCCCGCCGACACCGCCGCTGAGCCGATCGACGATGGCGTCCTTCCAGCCGATGGTCTCCTCGAAGCGCAGGGTCGGCGCCTGGTTCAGGTGAATGCCGAACCGTCCCGTTTCGGCGCTGGCCAAGACAGCCTCCTCGTAGAGGCCGGCGGCATGGATCAGGGCCTTGGAAGGAATACAGCCCCGCGTCAGGCAAGTGCCGCCCAGCCGTCCGCTCTCGACCAGCACGGTGTCCAGCCCCAGCTGTCCGGCGCGGATGGCGGCCACATAGCCGCCTGGTCCCCCGCCGACGACGAGGACCTTGGGTCTCAGGGTCTCGGTCATCGCGTCAGTCCATGAAGATCAGGGCGGGGTGTTCGAGCAGCCGCTTCACGCGCTGGACGAACAGGGCGGCGTCGTAGCCATCGACGATGCGGTGATCGAAGGCCGAGGACAGGTTCATCATCTTGCGCACCGTGACGAACGATCCCTGGACCATCGGCCGGTCCACCAGCTTGTTGGGATTGAGGATGGCGACTTCGGGATGGTTGATCACCGGCGTCGAGACGATGCCTCCCAGGGGCCCCATGCTGGTCAGGGTGATGGTCGAGCCGGAGAGTTCGTCCCGCGCCGCCGAGCCGTCGCGCACGGCCTTGGCCAACCGCGCGACCTCGCGGGCGCAATCCCAGACGTCCCGCGCCTCGGCATGACGCACGACCGGAACGATCAGCCCGTTCGGGGTCTGGGTGGCGATGCCGATGTGGACGCCTTCGTGCGCGTGCAGCACGCCGCCATCATCATCGTAGAGGGCGTTGATCTGCGGGAAGTCCGGCAGCGCCTTGACCATGGCCCGCATGATGAAGGGCAGCAGGGTGAGCTTGGGCTGATCGTCGAGGCGGTGCTCGTTAAGATCGATCCGCAGCGCCTCCAGCTCCGTCAGGTCGCATTCCTCGACATAGGTGATGTGCGGGATGCGGCGCTTGGCCTCCTGCATCTTCTCGGCGATCTTGCGGCGC
The DNA here is from genome assembly GCA_028291125.1 of Caulobacter sp. Classification (GTDB taxonomy): domain Bacteria; phylum Pseudomonadota; class Alphaproteobacteria; order Caulobacterales; family Caulobacteraceae; genus Caulobacter. The sequence continues at coordinate 92 of JAQGIN010000217.1, read as the reverse complement.
AGGCCGATGATGCGCGTGTCATGAACGCCGGTGCGGGGGACGAGGCCCGAGCCGCCGCCGTTCTCGCCGTCGGACGCCAGGAAGGCGTCGAG
>JAQGIN010000201.1 GCA_028291125.1 Caulobacter sp. | reverse complement strand
TGGCGCCCCTGATCGATTGGATGGGCCACTACGCCGTCTTCTGGCGCGAGCGGTTCGCCGACCTCAGAACCCTTTTGCAGGAGATTGACCCATGAGCGACGCTGCGATCATGGCCGACAACCACCAGATCGTCGTGGACGAGGTGTTTCCCCACACACTGGACGTGGTGTGGAAGACCCTGACCGCGCCGGGAATGATGGGCCGCTGGCTGAAGATGGAGCCGACCGGTTTCAAGCCGACGGTGGGGACCCGTTTCACCTACCAGACCACCCCGGCGGGGCAATGGGATGGCGTCATCCACTGCCAGGTGCTGGAGGCGACGCCCAACGAACGCCTGGCCTATTCCTGGAAGGGCGGACACGAGGGCAACGTCGGATACGGCGCGCGGCTGGACACCGTCGTGACCTTCGTCCTTTCGGCGGCGGACAACGGCGCGCGCCTTCGCCTCGTCCATTCCGGCTTCGTGCTCCCGAAGAACCAGACGGCCTTCAAGAACATGGGCGAGGGCTGGACGAAGGTTATCCAAACGATCGACGCCATCGCCGCCGAGCAGGGCTGACGCCGACCCGGCAAGTTCGGCCGGCCGACCTGACGACGCGCCATAAACGCCTCCCAGACACGAGGAGATCGACTATGCGGACATCATCGAAGAACACTGAGCCGCCCGCCATGAACACGCCGCCGATCGTGTCGGCTGACGCGTGGGAGGCCGCGCGCGAGCAGATGCTCGTCAAGGAGAAGGCTTTCGCTCGCACCCGCGACGCGCTGGCCGCCGAGCGCCGGCGGATGCCGTGGATGGCGGTGGAGACGGCGTACGAATTTGCGGGGCCCGACGGCAGGTCGAGCCTGCTCGACCTTTTCGAGGGCCGCCGCCAACTGATCGTCTATCGCGCCTTCTTCGAACCTGGCGTGTTCGGCTGGCCAGAACACGCCTGCCGCGGCTGCTCCCTGGGGGCCGACCAAGTCTCAAACCTCGCCCATCTGAACGCCCGCGACACCACCTTGGCCTATGTCTCGCGTGCGCCGCAGGCTGACATCGCGCGCCTGAAGGCTCGGATGGGCTGGGAGATGCCGTGGTATAGCCTGACCGATAGCTTCGACGCCGACTTCGGCGTGGACGAGTGGCACGGCCACAACGTGTTCTTCCGCGACGGCGACCGGGTGTTTCGCACCTACTTCATCAATTCCCGCGGCGACGAGGCGATGGGCACCACCTGGAGCTACCTCGACGCGACACCCCTCGGACGCCAGGAGACGTGGGAGGACTCCCCCGAAGGCTACCCCCAGACGCCGACCTACAAGTGGTGGAACTGGCACGACAACTACGCCGCCGAGGCCGCGCCCGATCCCAAATGGGTCGCGGTGTCGGACGCCGGGGAAGCGGTGTGGAAGAACCCCGAGAACACCTAGGGTCGGGCCCGGTTGTGGGAGACAAGCCATGAGCGACGCTTTCGCCGCGCCGGCCGACGACGCGACCGGTCATGAAGGCCTCGACAGGCCCCGCTTGGGCGCGGCCGACTGGCTAGGCCTGGCCGCCGCGCCGACCTTCGCCGTCATGGCGCTCCTGACCAGCGTTCTGGGCGGCGGGAAAATGGCGATGATCTGCGGGGTCGCGCAAGAACCTTCGTCCCTAGGCGGAATGGTTGCGATGTATCTGCTGATGAGCGGCTTCCATTCAGGGCCCTGGCTGAAGCTCATCGCCCGACGACGCTTAGCGATTCCAATCTAGCGCTGGCCCGCGACGGCGGATTCCAACTCAAGACCGTCCCCGAAGAGGCGGCGGCTTCTCGAAACCTAGATCCGGCCCAATTTCGGCTGCGCCGATCGTCGATCTCACAGCGCGACGCGGCAAGGCTCTCGCCGCGGCCAAGGCGGCCAGAATGCGGCTCGTCGATATCAATGAGCTCGTATCGAACGGCGCACGCCCTGATCTTGCCGCGGGCGAGCTCCCCCGTATGGACGGCCTCGCGCGGTTGGCTCCACGCCATACCCGCGCCTGAGGTCAACGGAGTCGCAGGCTGCCGCCGAAGCGGTTGGGCCCCAAGAGGCGTATCGGCCGAAGGCGCGCCTTGGATCGCCGCCGCGAACGCTGTGTCGACTCGCGCTTGACAGGAAGCGGAGGTCATATAGTTATATTGCAATATGACTATATGAGGACGTCATGAGCGCTCGGCTTCGACCTTCCGATCTCGACCTTGATCTCGTGTTCGGCGCCCTGGCCGATGCGACGCGACGTCGGATCTTGGCGCGCCTGGCCGAGGGATCGGCCACGGTGAACGAACTGGTCGCGCCGTCGGGTCTCAGCCAGCCGACCGTGTCCCAGCACCTGAAGGTGCTTGAGGCGGCCGGCTTGGTCACGCGCGGGCGCCAAGCCAAGTACCGGCCCGTCCGCCTCAACGCCCAGCCCCTGGCGACGGCCGCCCAATGGATCGGCGACTACCGTCGTTGCTGGGACGAGAGCCTCGACCAACTGGAAGCCTTCGTCAAAACCCTGCAGCAGAAAGAAGACCAGTGACCGTCACCCAATCCGCCAACGATCGTGAGGTCGTCATCACCCGCGTGATCGACGCGCCCGCGCACGTCCTGTTTCTGGCCTACAGCCGCCCCGATTACGTCAAGCAATGGTTTGGACCCAAGGGCTGGCCGCTCACCACCTGCGAGATGGACTTCCGGGTCGGGGGGCGCTTTCGTTTCGGCATGACCGGTCCCGACGGCGCGGCCGGTCCGCCCTTCGGCGGCGAGTACCTGGAGATCGTCGCCGACCGGAAGATCGTCTACGACAACGGCTTCGAGGGCTCCGACGAGAAGATGGTCGTCACCATCACCTACGAGGACGTCGAGGCGGGCAAGACCCTGCTGACGATCCACACGCTATTTTCGAGCGATGAAATGTACGCTCAGCACGTCGGCTGGGGGTACGCCCAGGGCGTGGAGTCCGGCATGGAGCAACTCATCGCCTTGGCGCGCGATCTCGCCGCCGCGGAGGGCGCGCGATGAAGGCGTCGATCTTGATCTGGACCGGACGCGTTCTGATGGCGCTTTTTGCGCTGTTCATGCTGGGGGCTTCGATCGCGCCCAAGTTCTTCGCCCGGGCCGCCTTGGTCGATCCGACCATGATCCAACTGGGATGGCCCACGCACTACGCGCTGATGATCGGGGGCATGGAACTGGGCTTCCTGATCCTCTACCTCATCCCGCGCACCAGCGTGCTGGGCGCGCTTTTGATGACCGCCTTGCTCGGCGGGGCGGTGGCGACGCAGGTGCGGGTGGGCGCCCCGCTTTTCAGTCACATGCTGTTTGGCGTCTATCTGGGCCTGTTCATGTGGGGCGGCCTGTGGCTGCGGGATCCGGCCCTGCGCGCGCTTTTCCCCTGGCGCGCGGCGCGAGGCGCCGCGGCCCCCTAGTCCTTGGCGCGGATCTTGGCGATGCGGTCTTGGACGATCGCCGCCGCCGACGGCCGGGCAGGGGCTTTCCAGCTGGAAGCAGATCGTCATGCGCAAGATCGCAGCCCAAGGGCTCGGCCTCGCGCATGGCGATAGGGCCCCGCGGCGATGGCGGGCCTGGCGGCGGGCGCGGCCGAGGCCGCGCCGCCCCTAGGCGCGGTCGATCCAAAACGCTATTTCACCCTTATCGAGCCGCTTGAACGGGTTGGATCGCCATGTCGACGGGAGGCGGAGCCGCAAGCCCAAGCCCCGTCGGCCGGTTTCGGCAGATCCGCGGCGGGTTCGAGAAGATCGCGTCGCGCTATGACGCGCCAAGGCATGCTCATCTGCATGCCTATGTCAGCATCGTACTGGCGGGGGGCTATGATCAGGCCGGCTTCGCCGGACGCGTTCGCCTGGAGCCCGGCGACGTCTTGGTGCAGCCGGCGCTGGATCGACATGAAAGCCGCCAGCGCCGGCGCGAAGACCTGCATGTCCTGCGGTTGCCGTGGGCGGTGGAGCGATCGGGCCTTGGCGGCCTCTACCGTCCCGACGACCTGGACCTGGTGGTTCGCACCGCCGAGCGCGACCTGATCGAAGCCAGCGCCTTGCTCGCGGAAGGCATTGGGCGCGCGGCGCCGCGAGCGGTTCGAGCCAGCGACTGGCCTGACCTGCTGGCGGCCGCTTTGCGTTCGGGTCAACGCGTCAAGATCGCCGAATGGGCGCACGCCCAAGGCTTGGCGCGCGAAAGCGTGGCGCGCGGCTTTTGTCGAACCTTTGGCGTTCCGCCGCGCACTTTCACGGCCGAGCTTCGCGCGCGCGAGGCCTGGCTGCGCACGGTCTTCGACGATCAGCCGCTGGCGGCTATCGCCGCCGATCTCCAGTTCGCCGACCAGGCCCATATGACCCGGGCCGTCGGCGCCTTCACCGGGGCGCCGCCGCGGGCTTGGCGTCGTCGACTGGTCCTTGGCGTCCAGTCCTGGACGCTCGAGGGCGCTTAAGCGTCCGACAAAACCGCCGCCGCCTGGCGCGCCTGGACGATGTCGCGGGGGTCTGGATCCCCGCCCATCGCGCGCACTAAGCGGACAGTTCCAGATCGCCCTCCAGCGTCCGCCGCTCCAGGGCCGGCCGCTCGCCGGGCCGCCACAGCGCGGCGCGATGGGAGACCCTGTAGCGCAGTGGGCCGCCATCGGGCCGAGCGCTGCGGGTGACTGGCCGCGGCAGACAGACAAATTCCGTCTCGATCGCGTCCGCGCTTGCGCGCACGACGGCGTAGCCGTGGCCGCCCATGTCCACGAAGTCGAGATGGGGGGCGTTGTCGCGATTGGACAGCGCCTTGGCTTGGACGAGGTCGCCGCTCTTGGCGTATTCCAGGCAGGTGCGCACGCCATGGCGCAGCAGGAGGTTCACCGAAGCCTCGGGCCGGTCGCGGCCTGGCCGGTCGATCAGGAACAGCGGCCGCAGCGGGTGCGCCTTGGGAAAGCCGTGCTCGAAGGCTTCGACCAAGCCGGGAGCGGAAATCGAGCCGGTGACGAAGGCCACGCCCACGGGCTCGAACCGCTGGGGCGGCAAGGCCTTGGCCGAAAGCCCGGCCCAAAAGCTGTGGCGGTCGCCCGCCACAGTGGCGAAACCGCTGATCCGTTCGCGGGCGACAAAATCGTAGATCTCGGCCCGCTCCGTATAGGCGGTGCTGTGGTCGCCGCCGCCGAACGCGGCGTACCCCGAGCCTGGCCAGGGCCGGGTGAGGCCGGGCGGCAGGTTCTGCGGATCGGCGCGCCAATCGAGCGTGCCCAGGGTGCTGCCCCAGATCTTCCAGGTCGCCGTGGAGCGCTTCAAGCGGGCGAGGAACCAGGCCTTCTGCTTGGCGCCGAGGATCGCCTGGGGTGGATCGTTCCGCCGGAAATTGGCGATCTGGGCGTCGCCATAGGCGATCGCCGCCGCGGGACGGCTGTCGTTCCACGCCCGGCCAGCGTCGAGGATCTCCAGCGCCTCCTGCGGAACGAGCTCGGGAAAATCCCGGCTGGAGAAGGCCTTGGCCTCCGGTCTCAGGCTCGGCTCGTCCGAGCGGAAACTGTGCTCGTCGGTGACGACGAGCTCGATATGCCGGCCCCATCGCACCGTCCGGTAGGCGATCAGGCTGTCGATGGCCGACAGGTTGTTGGGCTCCTGGCCAAGGCCTTGGTCGTCGAAGACCGTCACCGGCGCGTCGGACACCTTTGGCGCCAGGAAGACCGACGGCGCAGGCCCAGGTTTTTTTACCCTCATGGGCTGGTATTCGAACCAGGCCTGGTTGGCTGCGACCTTGCGGGTCTGGGCGGGCCGGGTCTGGCCTTTGAACACCTGCAGGCCCTGCCACCCCATCCAGCTGAATTCGTGATTGTCCCACATCGCCACGAACGGCCAGCGCGCCCGGGCGTCCTGGATGTCGGGGTCGCGCAGATAGGCGCGATAGACGGCGCGATAGTCGTCGACATCGACCGGGATGTGGAAGTCGTCGATCTTCTCGCCGCGCGCGAACCGCAAGATCTCCGTGATCTGACGGTCATACATGCCCTTGGGCCGGTCCTCGGGATACCAGACCAACTCATAGATGAAGTCGCCAAGATGCAGGACGAAGCCCAGCTGGTCGGCGGGAGCGGCGCGTTCGTCCTCGAAGATCATCCGCCGCCAGGCGTTCTGGGCGCCGTAGTTGACGTTCTGGCACGACACGAACGCGAACCGGGCGGGGCGGTCATCGTCATTGGCCGGCGCGGTCAGGGTGCGGCCGATGCGGCTGCCCGCGCCCTCGGGCCCGGTGAAGCGGTACCAGTATTGGCGCGCGGGCTTCAAACCCGCGACCAGCACCCGCGTCGTCCAGTCCGACTCCGGTCGCGTCGTGGCGCGGGCCACGGCGACCACCCGCCTGAAGCCCGGATCTTCGGCGACTTCCACGATCAGCGACACAGACGGGCCGGCGGACGGGAAACGGGTCCAGAGCAGCACGCTGTCGGGGCCCGGGTCGCCGGACGCCACGCCCTCGGGATAGAGGTCGCGGCGCTCACGCCAGGCGATCTTCGAGGGTGCGGCCCAGCCGACGCTCCAGGCCAGGTCGGCGCCCAGGGTCGCGGCGAGGGCGAGGAAGGCGCGGCGGCTGGGCTGGGACAAGGCAGGCTCCGTTTTGGCGGATGGATCGTGTCGCATCGGGGGCTGTCTGGCTTGAAGCCAGGTGACCTTGACCCCGCCTTAGGCTGCGGCGATCACCTCGATCTCGAGCAGCCATTCCTCGCGGTAGATGCCGCAAATGATGATGGTCATGGCCGGGGCGTGATCGCCGAGCGCCTCGCGCCGCGTCTCATAGGCCTGGCCCCGATATTTCCGGTCCGAGAGGAACAGGGTCATCTTGACGATGTCGTTCAGCGTCATCGCGGCGGCCACCAGTTGGGCGGCGACATTGGCCCAGGCCAGCCGCGCCTGGGCCTTGAACTCGGGCGGGACTTGGCCCTGGTCGTCCTCGCCCACCTGGCCGCTGACGAACACCAGACGCCTAAAGCCGATGACCTCCAGAGCCTGGGAATAGTTGCCGTCGGTGCGGTTGATGGCACGCTGCGCCATGGGGCGGTCCTGGATTGGCGCGGGCGACGCGCCGCCAAGCGATACGGCGGCGGGCAGGGTGGCGAGAAGGGCGCGACGGCGCATCAGGCGGTTCCTTCGATCGGGTTGAACAGGACGCAGGCGGCCGCGCAGCCGCGGGAAGGCGAGGGTCTTGTCGGGCGCGCCGCGCCGAGGCGGGGCGGAGCGCGCGTCAAACGCCATTGTCAGCGCTTGGCGCGGTTCTCCGCCAGCCGATCCTGGACGATCGCCGTCACCAAGGCGGCGGGCAACGGCTGGTTGGGCTGAAAGCGGATCGCGCTGGGCGCGGTGTCATAGGCGCTGAGTTCGGCCTTGCGAGCGGCGATCGGGCCTGGGCTCATCACGTAGAAGGCGCAGTGGCGCGGCGTCGCCGAAAACGACACCAGCGGCCCGTTCAGCTTGTAGGTCGGCACCCCGTTGCTGATCGCCTCTTTAGCCTCGGGCGCGGCTGCGCGGATCAAGGCGCGCAGGTCGCGCAAAGCTCCAACCGCCTGGGCCGGAACCGTCGCCAGATAGGTCTCGACATCCCTTGGCGCCGCCTTTTTCTCCGACATGCCGACCTCTCCTCCCGACCGCTATGGCCCTTGGCCAGGAAGGTCCTTAGCGGCTCCATCGCCGCGGGTCTTGAAGCCAGGTGACCCAGGGCCCGCGTCACCTGACCGCGATGCTTCTGGCCCCAGCGGATCTCGTAATCGGGCCCAAGCGTTCGCAGCGTCGTCGCCCTATCCACCGGCGCCGCGACAAACAGCTCGGCTTGGGCCTTGGCCCCGGATGGAGAAATCGTCGTCGTTTGAGGCCGTCGCTCGCCTCAGCTGGCGGACACGCAGTCTACCGGTAGGGTGAAGAGATAACCCTCGTGGCGAATCGTCCGGATCAGGCTCGCCCCGCCCTCGATACGGCCCAGCTTGGCCCGCAGCCGGCTCATGACGCAATTGACGTGGGCCGGGGTGATCGGCGGATGGGCCGTGCCGGGCGGCTGGGCGAGATCTTCGCGGCTCAAAACCTGTTGAGGTCGGGCGACCAGGCCGCAAAACACCATGAATTCGGCGGGCGACAAGGCCAGCGTCTGGCCTTGAGGATCGATCACCTGACGTCGTTGGGCGTGAAGCCGCCAGCCGGCGAAACGATAGGCGGACGCCGCGGTGACCTCTCCAGGGGGTGGGGTTTGGAGGCGGCGGCGCAAAAGCGCCCGGACCCGCGCCAGCAGCTCCCGCGACCGGATGGGCTTGGCGACATAGTCGTCGGCCCCCATTTCGAGCCCGGCGACGACGTCGCTCTCGTCGGCCAGGGCGCTGACCACGATCAGGTTCGGCGCTGGCCGGCGTCGGCTCAAGCGGGCGCACACCCCAAGGCCCAACTGATCGGGGAGCATGACATCGAGAATGATCACGTCGAACTCGATGTTGGCCAGGGCGCGGTCCATCTCGGCGCCGCTGGCGGCGGTCTCCACCAGCCAGCCATGCCGTGAAAACAGCGCCTCGATCGCCATCCGCGCCTTCGGGTCCTTGTCGACCACCAATAGCTTCTGACGCAATCACCCATCTCCCTTTGACAGTTCCGCCGACGCCGCGATCGCGGCTCGACCGAACGCCCCAAGCCTTCCCCTCGCTGCATCGCGTCCTAGAACATCGCCCGACCGGTCATTTTCAACCGGTAGTTCTTCTGTCGGCGCGACGCGTCGACCCCGCCCTCCAGAGCGACATAGGACATGGCGGTGCCCGCCCGCAGGGCCAGGCCGAGGGTCACCGCGTCGGCTTCGGGACTGGCGACCAGGGTGAACGGCGTCCCGCCCGCGAAATGGGCGACGGTGTCGCCGATCTCGCCGGCCAGGCCCTGGCGGTAGCCGACCCGGACCTCCGGCCGCCACCAGAGCTCCCGGCCAAAGGTGGCGCCGACGGCCACCGCCACCTCGCCGCTGAGCCGGCTGGACTGGCGCCCGTCGATGATCAGGTCAAAGCCGTCGCCGCCGCCGGTTTCGGTGCGGCCGCCCTCTTTCAGCCAGACATAGTCGAGCCGCGCTTCGGGGCGGGCGTAGAAGCGGCCAAGCTTGGCCTCGTAACCCAGGCCGGCGAAGGCCGAGGCGGTCAGGCCCGTCCAGTCGGCGGAATTGGCGACGACGACGTCGGCGATCCCGTCGCTGTTGACGTCCTCGCTGATGAAACGCCGCTCGCCCGAGAACCAGCCGTAGCCCGCCGTGGCGCCCAGGTTGAACCGCCAGCCGCCGGCCGACCGCCGCCAATAGGCGCCGGTCTGGACCAGCGAGGTGTTGGTGTTCTCGCCGACCTTGGCGGCGTAGTCCTTCTCGTCGATGCTGACGACGGCCAGGGTCAGGCCCAGGGCCCCGCCGGCCTCGCCCATCGCCTCGTAGCCGGCGATGAAGCCCAGCGCCTCGGTGTCCGAGGCCTGGGTGTCGCCCGCGTCGCGGCGCACCAGGGTGTTGATCTCCTGCACCCAGATGCTGTCGGGGCCGTAGCGCTGGGCGCCGTCAGGCTTCAGGGCGGTGGCGGCCGAGGTCTGCTGGTTGATCGACTGCAAGGCGGCGAACATGCCCTCGCCCTGGCCGGGCAGCATCTGGTCATAGAGGTTGAGGAAGCCGTCGCGGGTGTTCTGCGCCAGGAAGGCCCCGGCGATGGCGTCATTGGCCGACAGGGCGCTGAACACCGCGTCATAGGCGCTGGCTTCGGCGCGCGACAGATTGGCCTCCGCCGCCGTGCGCCGCCGCACGTCGACATAGACGTTCTGGGCGTCGCTATAGGCCTGGGCCACATAGAGGTAGGGGGCCTCGCCCAGGAGGTCCTGGTGGATGGTCCCCGCCGTCAGGCTTTGCGCCTCGATGACCGTGAAGGTGCTCTTTTGGGTCAGCAGATTGTTGAAGGTCAGGCCGATATTGGCGCCGGTGGCGATGTTGGCCGCGCCCACCGACAGCTTGGTGGCGGTTCCAGCGTCGGGATCGACGGCGAACACCAGCTTGCCGGCCGCGCCCAGGGTCAGGCTGGTGGCCTTGATGGTGGCGGCGTTGGTGAGCGCCAGCGTGCCGGTGTCGACGGTGATGTCCAGGCGGCCATCGCTGTCGGTCAAGGCGCCGATCACCGTCGAGCCGCCGTCGACGATCAGTTTGTCGGCCCCGGCTCCGAAGCTGAGAGCGCCCAGAACGTAGCCGCCCTGGACATCGAGGGTGTCGTCGCCCGAGCCGAACATCACCGCGCCGATGATCGACGGCGTCGAGGTCGTCGTGTCGACCGGCGTCGAGGTGATGGTGTCGGTGCTGGGAAAGGTGGAGGTGAGGCTCGCGCTGACCGGATAGGTCTGCGTGACCGTCACCCCGCCGGTCGAGGCCCGCAGATCCAGGGCGATGGCGGCGCCGGTGGGAACGGGCGTGGTGGTGACCGTGGTGCCGTCAAGGTTCGTGGTGGGGCCGGTGACCTGGGCCATGATCGAGCCCCTGTTGGTCAGGGTTTTGAGCGTGCCGGAGGTGTCGAGGACGGCGATGGCGTCACCGTTCACGCCGTTGCGGGTCGCGACGATGGCGCCGGCGTTGGTCAGGTCCGACAGGCTGGCGCCGGCGTTGACGACCAGGGCCCGGGCGTCGGCGCTGAGCGTCGAGTCGGCGTAGGAGCTGCTCGACGAGCTGATCGAGCCAAGGTTCCATAGCGAGGGGACGACGGCGCCGGCCGTTAGATTGATGGCGGTGGAATTGGCGTCGCGGGCATTGGCGCTGACCGAGCCGTCGAGTCGGGCGCCGCCGACCAGGATGGTGGCCTGACCGCCGGCCCCGCCGATCTGCAGGCCGGTGGCGGCGATGTCGTCATAGACGCCGCTGGCCGTGACGCCGCCCTTGATGATCAGGCCATAGGCGTTGTCGGCCGCGCCCACGGCGCCGATCGTGACGGCGCGGGTGTCCGAGCCGATCAGCAAGGCGGGCGCGCCGCCATAGACGCTGATCGAGGCGGTCCCGGTCTCCGCCGAGGTCAAGGTCGTGGTCGTCGTGATCAAGGTCGTCAGGTCGACCACGCTGGAGGTGGTCGGGCCGTTCAGCAGCACCCCACCGGCCACGTCGCCGGCGATCCGCAGGCCGGGCCCGCCCTGCAGCAGGTCGTCGGCGCCCAGAAGGGCGATCGTGGCCTCGTCCGGGCGCCCGGCGTAGCGATAGCCGGTGGCGCTGATCGCGCCCTGAACGGCCAGGGCCCCGGCGACATCGGCGTCGATGGCCACGCCGACGCCGCTTTTGCCCAGCACCGAGACCGATCCGCCCAAGGTGACGTTGCCGCTCACCGGGGCCGTGACGAGGACGCCGACGGCGTTGTCGCCGGTCACCGAGACCGAACCAAGGCTGGTCAGATTGCCGTTCAATGGGCTCTCGATCGACAGGCCCCGCGAGTTGTCGCCCTCGACGATGATCGATCCCGCGGCGTCGCTGACGATGTCGCCGGTGAAGGCCCCCGCACCGGTCAGGCGGACGCCGTAACGGTTGGAGCCTTGCGCGAACGGCCCGTCCACAACGCCGTCGGCGTCGGTGTCGGTGGGGGCGTAGTCCTCGATCAGCTGGATCGAGGCGCTGTTCAGCACCGAGCCGGCGTGGCCGCCCAGCACCAAGATCCCCACCGAGTCGGAGAGGTTGCTGGCGAGCAGCGAGCCGTTGTTGGTGACGATATTGTCGCTGTCGAGCGTGACGATCGCCCCGCTCGTCGTGGGGGTGATCGCGCCGTCGACGGTGATCTTCACGTCGTCGGCCGCGCCGGCCGCCGCCGTCGAGGTGGCGATCGGCGTGGTGCGGGTGCTGCTGGTGACCTCGGTCTGCGCCCAGGCGGAAGGGCCGAGCAACGGCGCGGCCGCGACCGTGGCGATCAGAAATTTGCGAAGCATGGACCCACCTTGAGACGATGTCCCAAGGCCTAGGTTCCGCCGGTGGCGCCCCGATGGCCAAGTCGTATCGGGTCTGTGTCAGCCGTCCGGGTTTTTGACCGTCGAGGTTTCGGTGATGTCGGTTATGTGTCGAACCTGACCGTAGCCGGCGCAAAAAGGGCGGGGATGTGGCGCCGAGCGGCGCGACGGCGCGAGGGGCTGAAGGTTTCGGTCAGGCGCTCGATCCTGGGGCGGCGATCCCCGGCGAGGCCCGGGCGATCCTTTCGGCCACGTCGCTGGTTCAGACCCAGCCCGGCGGCGGGTTCAGGGGGAGGGGCGCTGGGCGGTGAAGCGCAGCACCCAGACGCCCTTCTGGCGCCCGTCGCTGACGAAGGCGTTCCCACGGGTGTCGACGATCACGTCTTCCAGGCCGCGATCTCCCGAAGCCCAGTCGCCCATGGCGGGGAGGAACCAGCCGATCTCTTTGGGGTCGTAGGGATTGGCCAGGTCGTAGACCCGCACGCCCGCCGTGAAATAGGTCATATAGACCAAGGGGCCCGGGCGCTGCAGGTCGGGCGAATGGATCTCGCCATTGATGTTGTGGGGACCCACCCGTCCGCCCTTGTCGCAAAAGCTGCGATAGGGCGCGCCTTTCGGAGGCTGGGGCCGCGGGTAGTGGGCCACCAGACGCGGCGCGGCCGGATCGCGGTTGTCGACGATCGCCGCGAAGCTGAGGGTCTCCTTGTCGCAACCCGGCTTGGAGGGTTCGGTGCTGACATGGACCATCCCGCCGGGCAGCGGAACGCCCGAATGCAGGGCCTGGGCGCCGACATTGGCGAGGGGCGAAAATTCAAGCTTGCCGATGAGCGAGGGGTGGGTTGGGTCGCTGATGTCCAGATTGACCAGGGCCGGCGTGTAGGCCGCGGTCAGCATCTTGCCGTCCGCGCTCACCGTGGCGGGGCCATGATAGCCGTTGGGCGAGGGGCGATCGGGTTCGCCGTCGCGCTGTCCCGGCTGCCACCAATGGCTGACCTCGACGGGCTTGCGCGGATCGGAGACGTCGAGAACGACGAGGGTGGCTTGCCCCTTGAAGCCCGCCACCCAGGCGGACATGTAAGCGTAGCGCCCGCCGGGATAGACGTTGCGGTGCGTCCCCCAGCCATCGGTGTTCCAGGTCGACAGTTGCTTGGGGTGGCGCGGGTCGCTGACGTCGAACAGGGTCGCCAGGCTCCGCATCCGGTGAGGGACGCCGGCATAGGGCTGCTCCTGAACCGAATTTGGCGCGAACGCAGCTTGTTGGGCCACGATCAGCAGGTCGCCGCCCAGGGTCAGCTGGCCGTTGCCGCCCGGCACCTCCACGGCGGTGACGCGGATCGGCTTTTGCGGATCGGTGACGTCGAACACCTCGAAGCCGCCGCCGTCCCGGCCGCCGTTGGCCACGAACAGGTACCAAAGATCGCCCACGCGCTTCATGCTCATCTTGAAGGCGCGGGTGCTGGTGGGATCGACCCGAATATAGGCGAGCGGCTTTAGGTTGCTGGCTTGCCAGCCCTTGGGCATT
>JAQGIN010000173.1 GCA_028291125.1 Caulobacter sp. | reverse complement strand
CCGGGCGCCAATTCGACCAAGGTCAGCCCTTTCTTGCCACGCTCCAAGGTGAAGACGCACAGGTCGCTGATGATCATGTCCACGCATTGGGTGCCGGTCAGCGGCAGATCGCATTTTTTCAGGATCTTGCTCTCGCCCGCCTTGTTGGTGTGTTCCATCACCACCACGATCTTCTTGACGCCGGCCACCAAATCCATGGCGCCGCCCATGCCCTTGACCATCTTGCCCGGGATCATCCAGTTGGCGATGTCCCCGTCTTCGGACACTTCCATGGCGCCCAGCACCGACAGGTCGATATGGCCGCCGCGTATCATGGCGAAGCTGTCGGCCGATGAGAAATAGCTGGTCATGGGCAATTCGGTGATGGTCTGCTTGCCCGCATTGATCAGGTCGGCATCTTCCTCGCCCGGATAGGGGAAGGGACCCATGCCCAGCATGCCATTCTCGCTCTGCAGGGTGACGTGGACGCCGTCTGGAATGTGGTTGGCCACCAGGGTTGGAATGCCGATGCCCAGGTTCACATAGAAGCCGTCCTGCAGCTCACGGGCGGCGCGGGCCGCCATCTCGTCGCGGGTCCAGGTCATCTGACGCTCTCCCCAACCTGCTCGTCACGTGGACGAGTGGTCAGCTTCTCGATGCGCTTTTCGTTGATCGTGCTGAGGATGATGCGGTCCACATAGATGCCCGGCGTGTGGATGGTGTTGGCGTCCAGGGCGCCGGCCTCGACGATCTCCTCGACTTCCACAATGGTGAGCTTGCCGGCCGTGGCCATCACCGGGTTGAAGTTGCGGGCGGTCATCCGGAACACCAGGTTGCCCTCGGGATCGGCCTTCCAGGCCTTGACGATGGCCAGGTCCGCCCGCAGCCAGGTCTCGCGGACGTAAGGCTCGCCCTCGAAGGTCTCGACCGGCTTGCCTTCGGCCACCACCGTGCCGACACCGGTCTTGGTGTAGAAGGCGGGGATGCCCGCGCCGCCGGCGCGGATGCGCTCGGCCAGGTTGCCTTGCGGGTTCAGCTCAAGCTCAAGTTCACCCGACAGATAGAGCTGCTCGAACAGCTTATTCTCACCGACATAGCTGCTGATCATCTTCTTGATCTGACCGTTGTCGAGCAGTTGCCACAGGCCAAAGCCATCGGCTCCGCAGTTGTTGCTGATCACCGTCAGGCCCTTGGCGCCGGTGTCCTTCAGGGCCAGGATCAGGCTCTCGGGATTGCCCGACAGACCAAAGCCGCCGGACATCAGGGTCATGCCGTCGAACACGACGCCCTCGAGCGCCGCGGCGGGGCTGGTGTAGATCTTGGATTTCATTGTCTGTTCCCGACGCTCATGACGGCGGCCTCAGGCCAGGGTCGGCATGACGAAAGTGTTGGCCTCTTCGACCAGGCCCTCGGGCCAGCGAGCCGTCACCGTCTTGACCTTGGTCCAGAACTTGACGCCCTCCATGCCGTGCTGGTTGGTGTCTCCGAAGGCCGAGCGCTTCCAGCCGCCGAAGGTGTGATAGGCGACCGGGACAGGGATGGGGACATTGATCCCGACCATGCCGACATTGACCCGGGCGGCGAACTCGCGGGCGGCGCGGCCGTTGCGGGTGAAGATCGCCACGCCGTTGCCGTACTGGTGGGCGGAGGGCAGGGCCAGCGCCTCCTCGAAACTGTCGACTCGGACCATCTGCAGCACCGGGCCGAAGATCTCTTCCTGGTAGGCGCGCATGGTCGGCGTCACATGGTCAAAGAGGGTGGGGCCCACGAAGAAGCCGTTCTCGTGGCCTTGGAGCTTGAGCCCGCGACCGTCGATGACCAGTTCGGCGCCTTCGTCGATCCCGGTCTGGATCCAGTCTTCGATCTTGGCCTTGTGGGCGGCGGTGACCACCGGACCGTAGTGGGCGTCCGGGTCGGTCGAGACCCCGACGCGCAAGGCCCGGATCGCGGTGACCAGCTTCTCGCGCAAGGCGTCGGCGGTTTTCTGGCCCACTGGCGTCACCACCGGCAGGGCCATGCAACGCTCGCCCGCCGAGCCGAAGGCCGCGCCCGTCAGGTCGGCGACCACCTGGTCGAGGTCGGCGTCGGGCAGGACGATCCCGTGATTCTTGGCCCCGCCCATGGCCTGGACGCGTTTGCCGGCGGCCACGCCCCGCTGGTAGACATAGTGGGCGATGTCGGAGGAGCCGACAAAGCTGACCCCGGCGATGTCAGGATGATCGAGGATGGCGTCGACCATCACCTTGTCGCCATGAACGACCTGCAGCACGCCCGGCGGCAGTCCGGCCTCCAGGAAGAGCTCGGCCAGCCGCACCGGCACGGACGGATCGCGCTCCGACGGCTTGAGGATGAAGGCGTTGCCGCAGGCCAGGGCCACGGCGGTCATCCAAAGCGGGATCATGGCCGGGAAGTTGAAGGGCGTAATGCCCGCGCCGACGCCCAAGGGCTGGCGCATCGAATAGACGTCGATGCCTGGGCCCGCGCCTTGGGTATATTCGCCCTTCAGCGCGTGGGGCGCGCCGCAGGCGAACTCGACCACGTCCAGGCCGCGCTGGATGTCGCCCTTGGCGTCGGCGATCACCTTGCCATGTTCGGAGGCGAGCAGGTGGGCCAGCTCGTCCATGTGGCTTTCGACCAGTGCCTTGAACCGGAACATGACCCGCGCGCGGCGTTGCGGGTTGGTGGCCGCCCAGGCTGGCTGCGCCCGCTTGGCCGCCTGCACAGCCGCGTCGAGCACGGCCTTGTCGCCCAGGGCGACATGGGCCTGGACAAGGCCGCTATTGGGATCGAACACCTCGCCGGTTCGCCCGCTGGCGGCGGGGCGGCTGGCGTCCGCGAGATGGTGGTCGATGAAGCGTGTCATGGTCGTTGTCCCCAAGGATGCGGGTATGGGCGCGGGCCAGGGCGTCGCCGCTTGCGACGTCCCGGCTTCAAGTCAGATGGGAAAATGTCCGGGCTGGGTTTCCATCGTGATCCAGCGCAACTCGGTGAAGCTGTCGATCCCGGCCTTGCCGCCGAACCGGCCGTAGCCGGACGCGCCCACGCCCCCGAACGGCATCTGGGCCTCGTCGTGAACGGTGGGGCCGTTGATGTGGCAAATGCCCGAGCGCAGGCGCCGCGCGACGCGCAGGCCGCGCGCGGTGTCGCCCGTGAAGACCGCCGCCGACAGGCCATAGTCGCTGTCGTTGGCCTTGGTGATCGCGTCTTCCTCGTCGCGGGCCCGGATGATCGCCACCACGGGTCCAAAGCTCTCGTCGCGATAAAGGTCCATTTGCGAGGTCACCCGATCGACCACCGTGGCGGGCATCAGCACGCTGTCGGCTTGGCCGCCGGCCACCAGCCGCGCGCCCTTGGCCACGGCGTCGGCGACCAGGGCGTTGACGTGGGCGACGGTCCGTTGGTCGGCCACCGCCCCCAGCGGCGCGGCGCCTTCACGCGGATCGCCCGTCGCCAGGCTCTTGGCCTTGGCCGCGAACCGGTCGACGAAGGCGTCAGCGATCGCCTCGATGACGATGATCCGCTCGGTCGACATGCAGATCTGGCCTTGGTTCATGAACGCCCCGAAGGCGGCGGCCTTGACCGCCTCGTCCAAGTCGGCGTCCTCCAGCACGACCAGAGGGGCCTTGCCGCCCAGTTCGAGCAGGCAGGGCTTGAGGTGTTCGGCCGCCCGTTTGGCGATGATGCGCCCCACGGAGGTCGAGCCGGTGAAGTTGATGCGCCGCACTTGCGGCGCGTCGATCAGCGCCCCCACCACGGCGGCGGCGTCGGCCGGCGCGTTGGTGACGACATTGACCACGCCGTCGGGGAACCCCGCTTCGGCGAAGGCTTCGACGATCAGCGCATGGGTGCGCGGGCAGGCCTCGCTGGCCTTCAGGATCACGCTGTTGCCGCAAGCCAGCGCCACGGCGATCGCTCGCACGCCCAGGATGATTGGCGCATTCCAGGGGGCGATGCCGAGGATCACTCCGACCGGCT
This sequence comes from Caulobacter sp., assembly GCA_028291125.1. Classification (GTDB taxonomy): domain Bacteria; phylum Pseudomonadota; class Alphaproteobacteria; order Caulobacterales; family Caulobacteraceae; genus Caulobacter. Next base: position 8,332 of record JAQGIN010000173.1, on the reverse strand, counting down.
CGCGCAAGGCCAGGGCCAGGCAGCCGGGCTTGTCCGACGGGATCACTTCGCCGGCGATCTGGGTGGTCAGGGCCGCAGCCTCGCGGACCATGGAGGCGGCCAGGCCAAGGTTGAACAACGCCCAGCCGCGAGTGGCGCCGATCTCGCCCATCATCGCCTCGACGAAAGCTTCGGTTCGGGCCTCCAGGGCGGCGGCCGCCTTGGTCAGAATCGCGCGGCGGGCGTTGGGGCCCGTCGCCGCCCAGGCCGGGAAGGCCGCGCCGGCGCGTTGGGCGATGGCGGGAATGTCCTGAGCGCGCATGGCCGGGGCGCTGGAAGCGACCTCGCCGGTCAGCGGGTTGAGACGTTCGAACAGCGCCTGGACTGGGGATGGCGCCTGGGCGGATGCGGTGGGCATCGTGTTTCCTTCAAGCAGGGAGGTCAGATCAGCGGCAGGTCGGCTTGCGAGGCCCAGACGCCGTGCACTTGGTAGGCGTTGCGGAACGGAAGGATGATCCGAGCGCATTCGCTCATCGTCACCGCATCGACGATCACCAGTTCGCTGCGCATCTCGACCAGGTCGTGGGCGGTGCCCAGCAGGTAGCCGTCGCCTTCGGCGGCGTCCGCCGAACGCGGCACGAAGGTCGGCTCCTGCAGAACGTGGTGGGGGCCGGCGAAGTAGCTTTTCATGCCGCCATCGATGACGTCGAACCGCGCATAGCTGTTGACGGGCCGAAGGCGCGAATCGTCGGGGAGGTTCGCGTCGAACGGTTGGCTGGGATCGACGTACTGGACGTAGACATAGCGGTTGGCGCGCGTAGCCCAGCGATCGTCGATGCGGGTGAAGCTGGTGATGTCCCGGTCGAACAGGATCGCTTCGCGCACCTGGTTGCTGTCGCCGGCCAGGTCGAAGGTCAGGCGCCGCAGGGTGAAGGGGTTCATCGAGAACGGCGCGCCGTGCACGTCTTCGAACCACGGCCAGGTGTTGCCCTCGGCCACCGGGGCGTCCATCACCACGGTGTCGCCGTCCTGCCAGGCGTTGGCCGTGTGGACGATCGAGCGCTGGTCGCCGAAGAACCAGCGAATGTCCTCGGCGCGCCCGCCGCGCGGAATGATCGCGTAGTAGGACGGACGAGTGGAATCCCAGGCCCAGTGCGGTCGCCCGGCCGCCAGCCATTCGGGACTGGTGATCGTTCCGCCGCCGGGGATGACGACATGGTCCTTGGTCAGGGCCATGTCGTGCAGCATCGACGGGTATGGAACCTTGAAGCGGACTTCCCAGGTGATCTTTCCGGCGGGGTCGAAGGCGTAGAGATAGACGTCGTCGCTGGCCAAACCGGCGGCTTCGTAGCCGTAGGCCAGGGTCTCGCCGGTCGCCGGGTCGAGCTTGGGGTGGGCGGTGAAGGTCTGACTCTTCCAGTCGCCCTCGAAATCGGTGGCTCCGCGCGTCTCTAGCGTGTTGGGGTCGATTTCGTAGGGGAGGCCTTCTTCCTTGGTCGCGTAGAGCTTGCCCGCCAGGATGATCGGCGTGGTGTTGGCCGAGGTGCGCCGGCCCGGGTTTTCGAGGTCGCGCACCGAAGCCTCGTCAGTGTGCGGGTTGCGATAGTAGCCGTAGAGCTGGCGGCGTGCGGCCACCTGGTTGAGGTAGCGTTCGGTGCGGACATAGCGTCCGCGATAGTCGACGCTCCCGCTGCGAAAGCGGAATTGGCTGATGTAGCCGTCGGCCGAGAGGCTCGCCTCGTCGCGCTGCTTGGGCGCATAGATCCAGTCGCCGTGCAGGCGGTAGAAGGCGCCCTCCAGCTCGGCGGGGATCTTGCCGGTGACCAGGCAGTCGTGGACATCGGCCTCGAACCGCGTCGGGGCGAAGAAGCCCGACAGCGGATGGGTTAGCGAAAAGTCAGCCATGCTCGCCGCCTCCCATCTGGGAGGCGGCGCTGGCCCGACCGGTCTGCTCTAGGACGTCGCGGTTCATGGTCAGAAGCTGCGCTTGACGGTGACCGACCACTCGCGCGGAGCCCCGGGATTGCCGACCACGGTGTTGTTGGAGCCGCGATTGTCGAACACGCTGTTGTAGTAGAGCTTGTCGGTCAGGTTGGTCGCGGCCAGCACCACCGACCAGTCCTCGCCCGGCGCGCGCCAGGTCACCAACGCGTTGAGCAAGGTGCGGCCCGGCACGCGGTTGAAGGGCGAGTTGGACGCCTGCTGGAAGAACGCCGCGGTGTGGGCCAGGTCCAGCCGCGGGATCAGGTGAGCGCCCGATTCCATCTCGTGGTCGTATTGCAGGCTGGCGCTGTATTGCCATTTGGGCGTGGACGGGCCGCGCATGTCCGGCCGGACCCCCGAGGAGATCGCCGCGGGGCTGAGCGAGGTATATTCGAAGTCGAGATAGGCCAGCGAGCCTTCGAGGGTCAGGCCCGGCGCCAGGCGGAGCGTGGTTTCGGCCTCGGCGCCCTTGACGTTGGCCTCGCCCGCATTGACCGGCAGGGCGCATGGCGCGGGCGGCGCGCCGGGCAGGGGGCAGGTGGAGACGACCACGAGAATGTCGCGGTACTTGTTATAGAAGCTCGACAGGTTCAGCCGCACCCGGCGGTCCAGCAGGTCGGTCTTCAGGCCCACCTCATAGGCCGTCAGCTTCTCGGGACCGAAGGGCAGGGCCTGGGCCGGGAAGAAGGCCCGCGGATTGACGCCGCCGATCGTGAAGCCCGTGGAGATCTGCGCGTAGGTCATCACCGCCGGCGACCAGCGATACTGGACGACCCCGCGATAGTCCCAATGGTCGCCGGCGTATTTGCCGACCACGCCATTGAGCGAGGCCACCCGCGGGTCAGGCGCGCCGCCGAAGATGCTGCCGGGAATGCCCTCGCGGCCGTAGGTCACCGTCTTGCTGGCGTCAGTGTAGCGCACGCCGCCGATCAGGTTCAGGCCAGAGACGACCTCCCAGTCGACATTGGCGAACGCGGCCTTGGTGCGCTGCTGGAAATGGTCGTTCTCGACGAACTGCAGCTGCGGGATATTCACCCGCTGGCGGGTCTGGCCGTTGTAGCGGAAATAGAAGCCGCCGACGGTGAAGTTGACCGTGTCGGCGATGTTGCCCGAGAGCCGCACTTCCTGGCTGAACTGGCTGAGCTTGTCGTAGTTGTCGATCAGGGCGGTGTCGATCGGCGTGCCTTCGTCGAAGGCGTAGCGGGTGACGTAATGCCGGCCCGAGGTGATCGACTTGAGCGACAGGTTGTCATTGAGGCGATAGTCGATCTGCCCCGACACCCCATAGCCCTCGATCGCGTTGCGGCTGGCGATGCTGTAGGGCGCGGTGCCGTCGCGGGGCGCGGCGCTGGTGAAGGTCGCGTAGGAGACGTAGGGGCTGCGGGTGAAGCTGTCCTGGGCGTAGGCGCCGTAGGGCGAAGACGTGATGAACGGAGAGCCGGTGGCGTTGCCCAGGGCCACGCCGCCGATCTGGAAGGCCGAACTGGCGTTGGGCACACCGGGGACGCCGGCCTGGTTGCCGACGAACAGCAGGGTGGTGGGGGCCGCCTCGCTGGTGTCGCGGCTATAGTCGGCGGTCATGTTGACCTCGAGCCGATCCGAAGCGAGCCAGCGCAGCGAGGCCCGGCCGGCGGCGTAGGACTTGCCACCCAGCGTTCCCAGTTTGCAATTGGCGTTGGCGCCCTGAAACGAGGGCGCGGTCGTGCCCGGATGGGTGCAGGCGTAGTCGTAGCGAGTGACATAGCCGTCCTTGGACATGCCCGTCGCCGTGATGCGGGCAAAAAGCTTGTCGGGAACCAGGGCGATATCCATCGCGCCGCGCGTCTCGATCCGGTTGAACCGCCCGTAGGTGGCCTGGACGAAACCGCCGCCCGACCCGGTGGGCTTCTTGGAGAAGATCTTGATCGAGCCGCCGACCGAATTCTGACCCGACAGGGTGCCTTGCGGGCCGCGCAGGACCTCGACACGGTCCAGATCGACCAGATCCATGATCGAGCCGGTCAGGGTGGGGAAGTAGACGTCGTCGATATAGAGGCCCACGCCCGGCTCGAACGCGTAGCTGGAATCATACTGACCCACTCCGCGGATGAAGGCCTGGATCGACGGGCCGAAGATCGCGGTGGCGGGACGCAAGGTGACATTGGGCGCCTGGGCGCTGATGTCGATGACCGAGGCTTGACCGCGCGCTTCCAGCTGGGCGCCACTGATGGCGGTCACCGCCAGGGGCGTGTCCTGCAACTTCTGTTCGCGAAACTGCGAGGTGACGACGATCTCGGTCACCTGGGAGGTCTCGGCGCCTTGACTGGACGGGCCGGCGGCCTTGCCGGCGCCAGCCGTCTGGCCGAAGGCCGGCGAGGCGGCCAGGGCCATGGCCGCGGCGCTGGCCAAAAGGCTGTGGCGCATGGCCTGTCCCGCCCGATTGTTGGAAACCTTCATGGTCTGTCCTCCCCTTGCTCTACCGGCTCTTCCACCACCTGGATGGCGACCGGAATATGATTTAGTTTAGTTTCTATATTAATTTTGCGACATCGACAAGGCCGCTGGAAAGAGGCATAGGAAGGACGGGGCGCAGCGGCTGGCGCCGCTGTCTTGCAAGGAGTTTCCGCGTGACGGGGAGAAGCTTTTCACGCCGCGACACGGCGCGGCCGCCGCGCGGCGGGCAGCCGCGCGAGGCCAAGCGGGGCGATGCCGTTGATGCCGTCCAGGTCGATTTTGGACCGCTGAACCAGTATCTGGGCTTCTATCTGCGGCGCCTGCACGAAGACTACCGCCGCCATTTCGTCGCCCACTCCGGCGACCTCGACATTCAGCCGCGCGAAGTCGGCGCCCTGTTCGTGATCGGCCTCAACCCTGGCCTGACGCCTTCGCAGCTGAGTGTCGCCCTGGCGATGGACGGCGCGCCGATCACCACGATGCTCAACCTGTTCGACCGGCGCGGCCTGATCGAGCGGCGCGTCTCCAGCATGGACGGGCGCTCGCGCCGGATCCACCTGACCGCCGAGGGCAGGAAGATGCTCAAGCACCTGCGCAAACTGGTCGACGACTTCGACCGTCAGTTCACCGGCGAGGCCCTGACGGACGCGGAGTTGGCGCAGCTGATCGGCCTGCTCTCCAAGCTCCTGGCCGTTGTCGACGAGTGACGCTGTGCCGCCGATATACATATTCGCATCCTTTTGCAATATAATTTAGTTTAAAAACTATATTATCTATTGACCTGCTGTTCGGCCCACGCTTAGGTGGTCGCAAGAACCAAGACGGGCGGCCAAGAGGAGGGGGCGTTGGGCATCGACAGGGCGTCTCGATCACGGCGGCGAATCCCTCGCGGGTCAATTGGCCGCGATGCTCCGTGGGGCTTGTCCGCATGACCCTGCCGAGCCCATCCGCGCGCCAGGCGCAAGCCGCCGCCGCTGCGCCGGCGCTTGACATCGCGCAGGTCCGCCTGGGCGCGAAAATGATCCGACGCCTGGTGTTCCCGCTCGCGATCCTTTGCTTCGTCAACGCGATCGATCGGGTCAATATCAGCTTCGCCGCTCACGCCATGGGGGGCGATGTCGGCCTGACGCCGGCGACCTTCGGCCTGGGCGTCAGCGCCTTCTTTGTCGCTTACCTCCTGTTCCAGCATACGCACGCGGCCCTGTTGCGGCGCTTTGGCGTCCGCCGCTGGCTGCTCGGATCCGTCCTGCTCTGGGGCGTGGCGGGCCTGCTGATGGCCAGGGTCGAATCCGTCGGCCAGTTCCTGGGCGCGCGTTTCTTCCTGGGCGTCGCCGAGGCCGGCTTCGCGCCCGGCGCCACCTACTTCATCGGCCGCTGGCTGCCCCAACAGGTACGGGCCCGGGCCATGGCGACGATCCTGTCGGCCATCCCGCTGTCGCTGATCCTGGCTGGCCCGCTGTGCGGCTGGATGCTGGGCGCGGACAACCCCCTGGGCTGGCCTGCCTGGCGCTGGATGTTCGCCCTGCAGGCCATTCCCAACTTCTTGCTGGCGGTCGCCGCCTACTTCTATTTCACCGACAATGTGGCCCAGTCGCGGTGGCTGACCGACGACGAGCGCGCCCTGGTCGAGGCCACCGCGCCGGCATCGCAGGAAGCGCCGTGGCGCGGCGTGGTCGGCGATCCGCGCGTCTGGCGCTGCGCGATCGGCTGGCTGCTGGTGATGGCCGGTTCCTACGCTTTGATCTTCTGGATTCCGCAACTCGTGCGCCAGATGAACCCTGACGGATCGGAGCTTCGGATCGGCTTGCTGTCCGCCCTTCCCCAAGTCGGCCTGATGCTGGGCATGCAGGTGAATGGGTGGCTCTCGGATCGCAGCGGCGAGCGCTGTCGCCATGCGGGTCTGGCCGCAGGCGTCGCTGGATTGGCGCTGCTCGGTTCGGGTCTGGCGCCGCCCGGCTGGATGGCCCTGTTTCTGCTGGCGTTGGCCAGCGCCGGCATTGGCGGAACTCAGTCGGTCTTTTGGGCCATTCCGGGCGCGCTGGGCATTGGCGGTGACCGCGTGCCGGTCAAGGTAATCACCTTCATCAGCATCTTCGGGACCGCTGGCGGGATCGTCGGACCGGCCTTGGTCGGGTGGTTGCGTCAGCACACCGCCAGCTTTGTGCCAGCCCTACTGCTGCTGTCGCTTATGCTGGTTGCCGCATCGCTGATCCTCGCCCCGCTCAGGGCTTCGCCAACCTCGAACAAGGAGGCGCACACATGAATACGCCAGGTCTTGAGCACGCGTTCAGCGTCCGTATCGATTTTCCGCCCGGCCCTCGCCTGCGCTATCCGGTGCGGTCCGGCGATCATCGTGGCTTCGTCTCCGTCGCCAGCGGCATCGTCACCGGCCCGCGCCTTCAAGGCGAGGTGGTGGCCGGCAGCGGCGGCGACTGGCCCCTCTTTCGCAGCGACGGTGTGGTGGCCTTCGACGCGCGCTATCTGATCCGGGCGCAAGATGGGACGGTCATCCAAGTCTCAAACCGCGGCTTCGCCCATGCGCCCGCCGAGGTGCAGGCCAGGATCAATCGCGGCGAAACTGTCGATCCCACCGAAAACTACTTTCGCCTCTCGCCTCTGTTCGAGGTCGAGGAGGGCCCCCACGGCTGGCTCGGCCGCAACGTCTTCGTCGGTTATGGCGAGAAGCACGCCAGCCACTCGATTTTCGATTTCTTTCTCGTCGTTTGACGCGGGCCCTTGCCGGGCCTTGGCGCGTCGTGGCCCACGGCGGCGCTGTCCTTGGCAGGCCGACCCCTGCAGCGTCAGCCGCGTCACGCGCGACATTGCCGGCGCTTTGGCCGTGGCGGACGATCCAGAGGCTGTCTGGCCAGCGCTGTCCCATGGTGGTTCAACCCGCCAGGGCGCGTGGGGTTTTCGAGTGGGATGCGAGACGCTCTGGCGATGCCGGAGCCTCGGCGGCCCGAGCCTTGGCGTTCTATACCGACTGATCGTAGCGAAGGACTCGAGGGCTTGGGGTGACACCCGCGATCAGGCCAGGTCACGCGCTCTTTGACCTTGCGATCGCCTGCAAAGGATCGATCGTCCCGTTGGGGTATGGTCCTGAGGGTCTGGTTCCTGAAACGGTCCCAAGTTCCGCGGCTGGCGCACGGCCGGCCAGCCGCAACCGATCATGGGCGCCTGAAGAGCTGACCTGCCTATCATCAGAGAAAGGCGGCTATCCGCCGGCCAACGCCGCCGAGGACGTCAATCTGCGCATCGCGCCCTATACCGAGCGTTGAGGCCCCTGTTGCAATGCCAGATAGAGACGCGCGGCGACTTCGTCGGCCTTGTCTTCCGGGACGTTGGTGAAGCTCACCAGCAGGCCCTGGTCCATGTCGCGCCGCACATATTGGCCGGACAACGGGGAGGGCTTTAGCCCACCCTCCAGGGCTCGGCGCGTCAGTTCGACATCGTCCGCGGCGCCGGGAAAGCGCGCCAGCACATGCAGCCCGCCGGCGCGAAGCACGATCTCGATCTGGTTGCCGAACCGGCGCTCCAGCGCCGCGACCAGGGCGGCGCGCCGGGCCTTGTAGCGCACCATCATTCGCCGCAGGTGCCGCGCGAAGTGGCCCCGTCGCATGAACTCGGCCACGGCCAACTGCTCGAACATCGCCACGCCGCGATGGCGCAACTGCTGAGCTGTCTTCGCCGCTTGCGCCAACTGCGGCGGCAGGACCAGATAGCCTAGCCGCAGCGAGGGCAGCAGCGTCTTACTGAAGCTGCCCGCGTAGAAGACGCGGTGGTTGAGGTCCAGGGCCTTCAGGGCGGCCTGTTTGCGGCCGCTGTAGTGGAACTCGCAGTCGTAGTCGTCTTCCAGGATCCACGATCTGGACGTGGCCGCCCAGTCCAGCAGTTCTCGCCGCCGGCGCGCGGAGAGAGCGACGCCCGTCGGAAACTG